>DASXWF010000986.1:0-4846 GCA_036503835.1 Polyangiaceae bacterium
ACCGAACGCCATCGCGAGCACGAGCCCGCCCCCCACGCCGAGCACGAGGGCGCGGCGGGCACGACCAAACACGAAGAACCAGACGCAACACCCCGCCACCAGCGCCGCGGACTGATAGCGCGCGAGGAACGAGAGCCCGAAACTCGCGCCGGCGAGCCAGAGCGAGGGCGTCAGCCACGAAACTCGAGCTGGTTCACGCGCCTCCGCGCTCGACTCGCCCGCCGCGGGATAGAGCGACGTGCCAAACCGTCCCGGCTCGACGAGCGCTGCCAGGCCGAACAAGACAAAGGCCTGCGAGAAGTTCTCGGAGCTCGTCCGCACGCCGAGGGTGGGAACGAGATAGAAAAAGTGCAGGGCGAGCAGCGTCCAGCGCCTCGCCGGACCGTCTGTCGAGAAGCGCGGCAGGCAGCGCCCGAGCGCGTAGAGCGACGCCCAGCTCACGAGCGCGGAAAGCGTGCGCAAAAACCACGCGAGGCGGAGCGGCTCCTCCCCGCCGAGCGCGAAAAACAGCTTGGCGAACGGATAATAGAGCGCCGGCTGCAACCAGGAGCGAATCTCGGCGCGAAACTCCCAGGGCAGGTCGGACGGCTGGCTCGTCCCGAGCTTCAGGCCCATGAACTCGAGGATCTGAAAGTGCTCGTCGCAGTTGTAGAAGCCCTGGGAGCGGTACGCGACGAGCAGCTGGAACAACAACGAGGCCACGAGCACGGCGCGAACGAACACGGGCCAGCTGCTGCCCTCGAGCAGCGCTCGCAATCCCGCCAGGGACCATCGAGGATGTTGCCGTTCCGCCACGGGGGCCGAGCCTACACTACGGTCGTCCGCCGAACCGGAACGAACTCGGCGTCGGCGATTGCGCACTCGCATGCGCGAAAGTAGACCTCCGCCCATGCAAGCGGTTGGTGTGGGAGGCAGGACGTGGTGGTGGCTCGTGGCGTCCGCGCTGACGTTCGGCGCTTGCGGCTCGGACGACTCCAAGCCCGCTGCTCCGTCCGCAGGAGCTGCGGGCGAGACCGAAAACGCGGGAGCAGGAGCGAGCGACGCGGCAGACGGCGGGCAGGCGGGAGACGCAAAGCCCGGCGCAGGCAGAGGCGGCCGCGCGAGCTCCGGGGGACGATCGGGGCAAGCGGGAACGCGCTCCTCCACCAGTGCCGGCCAGGCGGGCGAGGACAACACTGCAGGCGATTTCGGCTCCGCCGGCGATGCAGCGGCCCCCGGTCAGGCCGGCGCGGGCGGCGATCAGGGTTCCGGCGGTGACGGCGGTTCGGGCGGGGTTCCCGGCACGGGCGGCATGGCCGGTGGTGGCAGTGGTGGAGCGCTCGCCGGCGCAGGCGAAGGTGGCGAAGCAGGCGAAGGCACTCCGCCCAACGGCTGCGGACCGGAAGATCCGTGCCCCTACTTCCTGGACGACTTCGAACATTGCTCCGCGAGCGGCTGGCTCCTCCAGGGCGATTGGCGCTGCGGCATCCCGGCGGAGGATCGGCCGGAGGCGCGCAGCGGGTCCCGTGTGCTCGCGACGAAGCTCGAGGGCAACTACTCGCCGGATCAGGCGTACGCCGTCGCCGTCGCTGCCACGCCACCCATCGATCTTTCGGGAGCCCATCAACCGGTGCTCGAGTTCTACGCATGGCTCATGGCCGAAGCGAACTGGGACGGCTTCAACGTCAAGGTAGAGGTCTCGGGCAGCCGCATCCAACCGCTCGCCACCGACCCGGCCTACGCGTGGACCATCGCCGGGCAAGAAGCGTGGAGTTCAGACCTCTCGTTCGCGGGGTACCAACGCTACCTCGTCGACCTTTCCGGGTTCGTCGGTGAGACGATCCGCGTCATCCTGTCGTTCCGCAGCGACGCCAGCATCGAGTTTCCCGGTGTGGTCGTGGACGACCTGTCGGTGTTCGAGGCGTCGCAGCTGCCCCCGGACTTCGAATCGCCCGCGGTGCCGCGCTGCACGCCGGGCAGCGGGCGCTGCCTCGAAGCGACCCCGCAGCTCTGCGCGGCAACGAGAACCTGGTCGACCGCCGAAGAATGCCCGTTCGTCTGCACGGATGGGGGCGTCTGCGCGGGCGAGTGCCGGGCGGGCCAGGCGCGCTGCACCGGCGCGGGCGTGCGACAGCTCTGCGCCGAGACAGGTTTTTTCGAAGACGCCGAGACCTGCCTCGACGGGTGCGAGGGAAGTCTCTGCAACGGCGACACGTTCGCGGAGAGCTTCGAGGCCGAATGCCCGCCCGCCGGCTGGGCGCTGGCCCTCGATTGGCAGTGCGGAGTACCCGAAGTCGTGGGACCGCCCGCCGCGCGCACCGGCCGGCACGTCATCGCCACTCAGATCGCCGGCCTCTATCACGACAATCTAAAGTTCGAGCTCGCGCACGCCCAGATGCCTCCGCTCGACCTCGGCGGGATGTCGGATCCGCGGCTCGAGTTCTGGGCCTACGTGGACACGGAGGTGGGACGCGACGGATTCAACGTGTGGATTTCCACCGAAAGCGAACCGGAGTTTCGGTTGCTCACGCAGGTTTCCCCCGCCTACGACGGGATCGTGCCGTCCGCCACGTACTCGGCGGCGTGGTCGGGCGATCACGCGAGCGAGGGCTACCGGCGCTTCGTGGCCGATCTGAGCGCGTTTACCGGTCAAACGGTGACCGTCCGCTTCGGCTTCTCGAGCGACTTCAACGTGCCCCGGCCGGGCGTGTACATCGACGACGTCAAGCTGCGCGAGGCGGCCTACTACCCGCTCTCGATCCCCGCCGTTCCCGCGCTGCTCGCCGGCACCGGAGCTCCGTTCAACCTGGAACTCGAGCGCGAAGGCGGCTCGCACTTCGCGCGCTGGTCGATCGTGAGCGGTACGAACGCCGACTGGCTGTCGATCGATCCGTCCACCGGCAGGCTCTCCGGGACAGCCGGCCCCGACAACGTCGGCGACGTGAGGGTCAAGGTGGAGGTGACGGAACCCTCGCTGCCCGCGAACCGAGCGGAACGCGAAATCGTCTTTCGCGTGCGCCCGTCGATCCCGATGTCGGAGTTCGCGATCGATTTCGAAGACTCCTGCGCGGAGGACTGGGAGCTCGGCGGAAACTGGGAGTGCGGCGTTCCGGCGCCGCTGGCGGCCGCGCTGCTGGGCCCGGACGCGGCCTACTCGGGGACCCGCTGCCTCGCGACCCGCATCGACGCGCCCTACGACAACAACCAGACCTGGGAGGTGGCCCGGGCGCTCTTGCCGCCGATCGACCTGAGTGGTGCGACGCAGCCGAAGCTGTCGTTCCGGATGTGGCTCGCGACCGAATCGTACTGGGACGGGGTCAGGCTCGAGGTGAGCGGGAACGGCGGCGACTTCGTGCCGCTCGCAACGGTCACGCCCGCTTACGACGTCGCGATCAGCGGTATCTGGCCGGCCTGGAGCGGCAGGAAGTCGGCGAACGGTTGGGCTCCCTACACCGCCGACCTTTCTGCGTACGCCGGGCAGGTGGTCTTTCTGCGCTTCACCTTCCAGAGCGACGTGGCGGTCGTCTACGCGGGCGCTTACATCGACGCGCTGACGATCAGCGAGTGACGGGCACCCGGCTCGGAGCGGCGGCGGCCCCTCACTGACCGGTGAACGCCGGTGCTTTGCGCTCCTTCACCCGCGCGCGCGCTTCCGCGAGCTCCTTGCCCGAGCGCAGGCAACCCCAGCAGTCTCCGAGGCTCATGAAGCCGCAGCCGCGCGTCGTGCCGAGCCGTTCGAGCACCGGCGCGAGCCGTTCGTCGCCGTACTCGATCGCCTTCGCGAGCGCTGCTTTTGCTTCGCCGCAGCGCTTGCGCGTTTCCGCGCGCTCGAGCTCGAAGACCAGCCGGAGCTCGCGGCTCGCGTGCTCGCGGACGGCGCCGTCGTCGAGGAAGGCGCGAGCGCGGGTGCGGCGCGCCGTGACCGCCGCGTCCTGCTTGCCGCGGGTCGCCGCCCAATGATCCCAGATCGCGTCGAGCCCCGGCGCGCCGAGGTGATGCGCGGCGAGGCGGAACGCGGACTCGCTCGCCCGCTCGTCGTCCATCGCGCGCCGGACATCGGCGAGCAAGCCGGGCTCACGGCCGAGGCGCGGGAACGCGAGCACGCCGCTGCGGTAAGCCTCGAGGCACGTCGCGATCTCGCCCTGCGCGCAGCGACCGCGCCCGAGCGCTCGCGCCTCGTCGATCGTGCGCTCCTTCTGGGGAAGCGCCTCGAGCGCGGCGAGCGCCGGCGCGTCACCCGCGCTCGCTCGCTCGACGAGCTTCTTCCGCCGCTCTGCCTCGCCGTCGCGCTTTTCGAGGGCGATCGAGCCGCTCGCGTCCGTCGCGGGCGACCCGGAGCGCGACTCGTCTCCGCCGGAGAGGATCAAAACGGCGCCGAGCGCCCCGATCACCGCGAGCCCGGCGCCGCCGGCTACGAGTCCCCCGAGCGGAAGCGCGAAGCGGCCGAAGCTCACGCGGCGCTCGAGAATCGGAGCGCGCCGAACGAGCTCCAGTCCGAGCGTACGCGCGCGCGACACGGCGAGGTCGAGCCGCGAGCGCAGCCCCGATCCCGGCGCCGGGCGGGTGGAAGCGACCTTTCCCGAGGGGAAGCCCGAGGGCGGGATAGTGCCGGGCGGGGCGATGCTGGTGTCGGCGAGCAGGCGATCGATCCGGCGCACGAGCTCGACGGCGGTCTGCACGCGCTCTTCCGGCTTCTTCGCGAGCAGCTCGAACACGAGCTCGCGCACGGGCAGCGGAATCGCCTCCGAGAGCGGGGGCGGCGTCTCCATGATGTGGCGCGTGATCAGCACCACCAGATCGTCGGCCCGGAACGGCAGCTTCCCCGAGAGCATCTCGTACAGGATGACGCCGAGCGCGTAGAGGTCCG
>DASXWF010000987.1:0-5322 GCA_036503835.1 Polyangiaceae bacterium
GATACGCAGTACAAGATCTGCTCGTCCTACAAGGTGACCAGCGACCCGCCGAACCATCCGACACTGAGCCGGGTGATGTCCGATATTCGCGAGACGATTGCGGCGCTGAACACGTCTGGACGGACAGCATGACAACCCCCACCGACCCCGACACCCGCATCGCAGAGCTCAAGGCAAACCGAGCCGTCGTCTCGATGAACGTCGGCGGCCTGCGTAGCGTTGCCGACGAAGCAATCGCCCTCGCTTCCGAACTCGCCGAGAAGCTCCGAAACGTCACGTCCAGCTTCGAGGCAGGCGTTAGAGTCTGCCTGAGCTTGGCGAAAGAACTCGCCGAAGCCAAGCGCGAGATCGAACAGGAGCGGGAGCTACGTAGCGCCGCGCTCGCGTACCTGCACAACCTCGAAACGATGTGGGAAGGCTACGAAGGGACGGCGAGCCCCGGCGAGAGACGCACCGTCCTGACCATCCTGAACAAGACCTGTATCGCGCTCGGTGACACCGCCCCGCACTCTCCCACCAATCCCGAATCGCCCACGCAACCGGCCGACCGTGGCGGAGAGGGGGAGGGCGGTGGAGCAACGCATCGTGACCGACGAACCAGCCCCAGGTCTGACTTGTGAATGTGCCGCGCAGGAAGGGTGCCGACTAGCTCCACACCACGGCGAATGCGGGAGAGAGCCAGCTCGCCACTTCATGCTCGAGGGCTGGCTCGACTCCCTTGTGCTTTGCGAAGGGTGCTCGACGAATTGTCGAGAGCGCGGCCGCAAGGCGCGGGAGGGAAGTGAGAATGGCTAGGACTGACCAAGAGCTTTCGCAGGCACTACAGAGCGCCTACGACCACCGCGCGTCGTACGGCACCGGCCCAACCGGACCGCGAGCCATCTACGAGCTCGGCCGCGCCGACGAGGTAGCCGACGAACGCCAGCGCTTCCTGGACGAGGCGGCGATGCGCCTCTACGCGTGCACGCGAGACCGCCTCGACAACTTCGATCCGCAGTTTGCTTACAGCTGGGCCGAGTCGCTCTGGGAAGAGCGCGAGCGGCGAAGGAGGGGAAAGCCATGACGATCAACATCACCGAAGTCCCCCCAATCGGCACCCGCGAAGTCGTAGGCTTCTGGGACGGCCGCGACGAACACGACAACCCGATCGGCGGCTACGGACCCGTCAAGCTTCCCGAGTATCCGCCGCATCCCAAGGGCAAAGCGCTCCGGGCTCTTCGGGTCGGTTCTGGCGTGAGCGCGCGGGTTCTAGCGAACCACGTCGGCGTCAAGGCGAGCGTGATCTACGGGCTCGAGAACGGGCGGCACACGACGGATGATGAGGGGTGGTCACCACAACCTCATTCCGCGGGTGATGGCGAGGGCGATGACGGCAAGGAGCGAACATGAGCTGGCCGTTTTGGATCGACTTCACCGAAGGCAAAGGCGCCTGCCTTGGCGCAGCAAACGAGGGTGAGGCTCTCGCGCTCGCCACGAAGCTCGCCGGTCGCACCGCCGTGAGGGCGCGGCTCCTGCCGTATGCCGCCGACCCGCTCCTGAATCGCGACGCGGGTACGTCGCTTTGCTTCGACCCCGAGCACTGCGCTGGGTTCAGCTCGTGCCCGAAAAGGTACGCGTGCTCGGAGTGATCGGCGCGCCGCGAGCGAAAGCCGGACGGCCAGCGAACAAAACGAACAAGGCCCCGACCCGACTCGTTGAGAGCCGGACCGGAGCCTTGAACTGTTCGAAGATCTCGAACGGTTGGTTTTGCTACTTGGTGGGCGGCAAGCCCTGGATCGTGTCCTTCGGCTCGAGCTCCTTCAGCCGGGCCTCGTGATCCCGAAGCTGCCGGCGCGCCTTGCTGATCTCGGCGTCGTGCTCGTCGTCCTTCTCGGTCCGGGTTTTCGCCTCGAGCTTCACTCCCTCGCCGGAGTCCTGCCGGAGCTTCACGGCTTTGACCTCCTCCCGGAGCTCGGCGATCTGCTCGGGTGCGGTCGGCGTGCGGAAGGCGGTGACGACCTGGGAGACGGCAGCGCCCAGCGCCATGATGATCGAAGCCAGCGCGGTGCCGGCGGTCCCGATGAAGATCAGGGTGCGCCCGAACGGCATCCCGGCGGCCTTGGCCATGAGGGAGGCTGGGGCGCTCGCCGCGGCCGTCGACGGGGGCCACGGGGTGCTCTCGACGCCCTGCTCGACGACGACCGCGCCCTGCTTCGGGGCGGCCTGGCGGAGCGCTTCGACTTCGACCGGTGAGGCGCCCGGTACGGGGCTCCAGCTCTTCTTCGGGCCCGGCGCGGGCGGGAGCTCGAGATCGGGGACGGCGGGCTCCTCGGGCGGCATCGGCGCACTCTGCGCAGCCGGCGGGGCCACGGGTGCCTTGATCGTCCGGTGCAGCCGGGCCGTGTGGACCGGGGGCGGGACGTTGGGGCGCGGTGCCTGGATCTGCCCCTTGGCGATGCCGGTCAGGCTGGTCCGCTTCGGGGGCGGCTCCTGGTTCCCGTCTCGGCGCGGGTCGGCGGCCTTCTGCAGGTCGCGTTTGATGTCCTCGAAGTCGACCAAGGGAAACTATTTTCGCTCAAATCCAGCATGATTCCCGCTGTCCCGTGAGAATCGACAGAAAAGCTCTTGCGCGGTGTACACCGCTTCGCTAGATTGCTCTGTATGACGACGACGGCAGCGAAGGAAATCACGGTCCGACAGGCAAAGGAGCGGCTCGGCGCCCCCTACGAGGTCACGACCCCGGTGGGCGTCTGGTACCGCGAGACGCTGGCGAGTGCGACCAAGACGGCCGAAGCGCAGGGCAAGGCTCACGGCCTCCCGGTCCGGTGCCTCTGATGGCGACGCTCATCCTGTTCCGGGCCGCCGACTCCGACTCGATCGGCGACTGCGCCTCGTTCGCGGAGACGCTCGAGACGGCCCGGGCGTACCTCTCCAACCCCGGCTTTGGCGGCCGCTCGCTCTACAGCGCCGAGTGCGAGATCGACGATTCGAGCGTGCTCGACCTTGTCGACGCGACTGACCCGGTTGCCGTGATTGCCGAGACGATCGGCAAGGCCCACCCGGGAGCTATCGGAGCCGACGAGTATGCTCCGCGCGTGAGCTACGAGATCCGTGACGCCGGCTACGATTGGGTCCGTGTCAGCGAGTCATTTCCCGCGGGCACGGTCACGTGGATCTTCGTGGGCGGCCTGGACGTGGAGCCGAATCTGGTCGAGGTGGCGCCGTGAGGCGCCAGGCTATCCTGGGCGAGCCTGAGTGCTACTCGATCCAGGAGCTCGTGGTCGGCAAGTGGGTGCCCGCCGCATTTAGCGAGCGCGGCATCTGCGACCGAGACCACCACAGCTCACGGAGCGAGGCAGAGACCGTCGTCGCCGAGCACTGCGAGCAGACCGGCGAGAACGAAGCGACGTTCCGGGTGGTCGAGCACAACGACGAGACGGGGGCGCCGATGCCGATCGTCAAGCCCCGCTCCGGTCGCACCCGCAGCTACGCTGAGCGCCGCAAGCTCGGCAAGGTGGCCAAGCGCGTCTCGGCCGAGCTCGACCAGCGCACGCTCGACCGACTGAACGCAATCTGCGAGCACGAGGGTGGTTGGTCTCACGCGGACATGATCCGCGCGATGATCGATGCGACGTGGATGGAGATGCGGGACGCGGGCGAGCTGAAATGATGACAGGGGCGGAGCCTTTCAGCCCTGCCCCTGCAGCCCCTCTCGAATCGCCCTCACCACCGCAATCGCGTAGTCCGCCCCTTTGCTCACCCACACGCCGCCGACGAGTTCAGCGAGCGTCGCTCCCATCGGGTCTGCGGTGAAAAGAATCCTCACCGACAGCGGCGACACGTCGCGCGCCACCTCAAGCAGGTGCACGCCGTCACGCCGCGAACCGTCGCGGCCGTTCGGCAGGTGAAAGTCAGCCACGACCGCCGCGTAGTGGTTGTTGCGTAGCTTCGTCTCGGCCTCTTCGAACGTCGTCGAGCCGTCCGTGCGGAACCCGTGACGCTGGAGCATCGCCTCGAGCTCCTCCAACTCGAGCCGCCGATCCTCGCAGACCAGGACGAGCGGAAACGCTAACTCCGCGGGATTACCGCTACCCCCGTTCACGTGCCTCTCGGGCGAGGACGATCTCGTTGAAGGACTGTCGCTCATCCAGCGACTGTTTCACGCGAGTGTCCACGTGTGAATCCAAATGCTTGATGAGCGTTTGCACGGTCGCTGAAGTTTCAATCAGGGCGCCCGAGAGCGTGCCGGAAACGCTCGTGATTTGTTCGAGCCGCGCCTCCAGGTCGTCCGCCCGGCTCATCAGGACAGCGACGCCGCGGTCGCACGCCGCGAGCCTCGCGTTCGTCTCGTCCAGGCGGTCCCGGAACCCACCGAGCGCCACTTCGACCCGCTCCACCAGGCGCGTCATCACGCCCGCGAGATCCTCGTTCGTCATTCACTCGCTCCCGGCGGTTCAGTGTCCGCCCGCTCGAACGCCCGGAGCAACGCGTCCGCCAGCTGGTCAGCGGAGAACGGCTTCGGCAGCAACACCGCTTCGAAGCCGAGCTCCGTACGATCCAGATCGAATCCGCTGAACAGCACACACGGGAACTTCGGTCGGCCGCGGCGGATCTCAGCGATGAACTCCGCGCCGTTCCCGTTCATCAGCAGCAGATCGATCAGGAGCACGTCGACGCGGATGGCCCGAAAGACTTCGCGCGCGGTCGCGATGGACGTTGCCGAGACGGCGCGCCCACCCATGTTCTCGATGAGCTTCTGCGTGGGGCGGGCGATCTCGTCGTCCACAACGAGCACGTACAGGCCCGCGAGTCGCTTCTCTCCGTCGCTCACTCGTGCCTCCACCCCGGCCGCTTGATGTCCTGCACGGTCACCTCGTCCTCGCGCATGATCACGAGCTCGTAATCCCGCTGATGCCACTGGTACGCCGCGATCTGGAGCTCGTCCGTCAGCCCGCGCCTCGAGACGGCCGCAACGACCGCAGCCCACGCGAGCGGCTGAATGTGATGGGCCTTGACCGGTGAGCCCTCGCAACGCTCGTCTTCGAATTGCTCGACGCACACGGTGCCGTCGAGAAGGCGGGTGAAGCAGAGGCCGTTGCCGGCGTGGTGGCGGCCAGTCACTCGCCGACGAGCTCCCTCGCCAACATCAGCGCCTGATCCGTCACGGGCGGCAGATTCGCCCCTGCTGCTCTCGCCAAGTCCACCATCGCGGACGCCTTGTCGAGAGCCTTCGTGGCTTCTTCGCGGGTGACTTCTTCGCCTTCGTTCAAGCGCTTCAGCACGTCGCGGACTTCGGCAGAGGAAGCGGCGAGCGTGTCGGAGACTTCACCTCGGAGTACGCCA
>DASXWF010000988.1:0-9068 GCA_036503835.1 Polyangiaceae bacterium
TCGTGCGCTCTTCCTCGCTGACGATGCGCATCCTCGGCGGCTGGCCGTTCGCCTCGGTGATCGGAATCACCTCGTCGCCGACGATTGACCGCGGCGAGCCGGCGGCGAATCGGTAAACCACCGCAATCGTATGCGGGCGGAAGCCGAGGGAGCCGGCGATGGCCCGTCCTTTGTAGACGGTCTTGCGGAGCTTTTCCGCGAGCGTCGGCATCAGTACGCCTCGAGCTGGCCGGTCCGGCAGTCACCGCGGCGCGGCTTCACCTGGCAGAGCCACATGAGCTCGCCGACCACCTTCTCGTAAGCCTTCTCGCGAGCCTTGAGGATGTTGCCCTCGAAGAACTTCACGTCGCCGACGATCTCTTCGATGCCGGCCGTGTCCGAGATGTCGCTCGACTGCTTGGCCTGCCAGAGCGCATCCGCCCGGTGGAGGAGCAGCCTGAGCCGCGCCTGCCCGCCCATCACGGCAACCGGGTAGGGCTGCGCGTGGTCGTTGGCGAAAACGGCCGTGAAGCTCGAGGCGCCGGTTGCTCGGACGGCTACGATCTCCGCGGCATCTCCGACGTCGACCACCAGCCGCGCATGGACGGCGATTCCCGTCATGCTCGCGACCGTCACGGTCGCGCTGCCGGCCGAAATCGTGGTGGTGCCGGTGGTTTCGGTGTCGCCGGTGAGGTTGGGGGCAACTACTTGATGAAAAATCTCGTAGAAGCCGTCGGGGGTGTACGCGTTGGCGCCTACACCCTGGACTTGGCCGTACCCCAGGTGGAATCTGAGGCTTTCTACCTCTGCCTCAGACACTGCCATGGTAATATCGGCCTATGCTCAGCGAGTCCGACGTTCGCCGATTCTGGTCAAAGGTGGAGAGAGGCAGCGGTTGCTGGCTTTGGCGCGCCGCTCGAAATGACTTCGGCTACGGCGTGCTCCGAATCACCGTCGCGCCGAAGCGTTCGCGCAACGAGCGCGCCCATCGTCTCTCGTGGCTTCTTGCCAACGGCACCATCCCCGATGGCCTGGTCGTCTGCCATAGTTGCGACAACCCCGCTTGCGTGCGCCCCGATCACCTGTTCTTGGGAACCAAGGGCGACAACACTGCTGACATGATGCGCAAGCGGCGACACCGACTCAGGGTGCTTCGGGGTGAGGCCCACGGCGGATCCAGACTGACCGAGCGGCTCGTCGCGGAGATTCGCGCAAGGCGCGAGTCCGGACGACTGCTACGCGAACTCGCCGCCGACTACGGCATGTCCACGAGCCAGATCTGGAATGTGGTCAGCGGCACTCACTGGGCTACTGCGAGCCGCGGCGCAGGTAGCGGTACGTGAGCGTGGCGCTCGAGCTCGTGACGGTTCCGGTGCCCTGGACGGACGCGCGGAACCACTTCCACCCGACGAGCGCGGCGGGCGCGTAGCAGCGGGTGGCCGTGGCCGTGACGGTCTCGGCCATCGCCGCGGAGCCCGCCGCGATCGGGTAGTAGTTTGTCCCGTCCATGCTCACGTAGAACCGGACGATGACGTTGGTGAGCGAGCCGATCGTGAAGTCGAGGAAGCAGGTGACGTGCGAGCCCCACGCTTCGTTGAGGTCGAGCGCCGTCGCTGCGACTTCGCCGGTCGTCAGAACCGCTGCGGCTCGCGCCGCCAGCGACTTGTTTGGTGCTTGGCTTGCCATTTCGGTGTGTCCTCAGAGGTTCAAGCCAGCGATCAGGTCTGCCAGAAGATGCGCTGGCAGCCGCGGGTATCGAGCGTCTCGAACGCGTGGAGCGCGTACCAGATGAGCTTCGCGATCGTCCCGTAGTTGGTGTCGTCGGCGAACCGGACCTCGGGACCCATCGCTCCGGTCTGCTCGTTTGAGGCCGTGCCGAATCCGACGCAGCCGGGGCCGAAGAGCAGCGCTTCGTTCACTGTCACGGAGGCCGCCACGGTCGAGCCGTTGACCGCCGTGTCGGTGGCGCCGGACGCCGCGTAGGTCGCCAGGGTCGTGACCTCGAAGAAGTCCACGTCCTGGATCGAGCCGATGTAGCCGAAGAGCTGGTTGCGGCCGTCGCGGTGGACCTTCGAGAGCTCCCGGTAGTCCACGTCGCCGATCATCTGCGTGTTGAACGACGTCGGGACGAGGCACATGTAGCGACCGTTCCCGAACTTCGCCCACTCGCGATCGGAGAGCGATTTCCGGGCGCTCATGATCTGGTCGAGCGAGGCGTACGCCGTGCCGCCGTTCACGAAGGCCGCCGCATTGGCGATGCCGCTCGGGAAGGTGACGTTGGTGTTGCCGCTCGCGCCGTTCGCGCGGAACTTGTCGCGGATGACGGAGTCGAGCCACTTGATGTAGTCGCGGCGCAGGTAGCGCGTCACCTTGCTAGCCAGCTCTTCCTTGTTGCGCCGGTACTTCGCGTCGAAGTTCTTCACCGCGTAGGGCGCGATCGCGGTGCCTGCGGCGTTCGAGGGGCCGTGGAACTCCTTGAGCACCACCGGAACCTCTTCCGCCTTGATGTTCTGGCCGGTCGTCGAGATGACCTGTTCCTCGGCGAGTACGCGGCCCGCCTCAGTGTAGAGGCCGCCCTCGTAGACATCGCGCCAGAACTTGACCGTGTCGCCCTCGTTCTTGCCGAAGGCGTCGACCGTCAGAATCGCTTCCGGGTAGGCGTCGCTCGCCCGCGCCATCTCGTCGAGCTCGGGCGGGAGTTGGGCGCCGCCGCCCGCGATGGTGACGAATTGCTGGGCCGTCGCCACGCCGGCATTCATTGCCGCGAGCGAAAGCCGCGAGCCGAGCGCCATCTTCGCGAAGAAGTACTGGGGCTCGGGAGTCGGGAGCCGCATGCCAGTGGACGCGGAGTCCAGGAAGTTTTGCGGCAGAGAACTACGCGTGATTGCAGACATGCAGATCGCTCCTGATGCGCCGCGAAGGGCGCGGGTGAGTCGTTGTCAGTGCGGACTACGCGGACGCCGGACGCGTTCGCTCGATCTCGCGCTGATGCGTTTGGTAGAAGATGTCGCCGAGCGTCGAATTGCGCGCGCGCATCGACTCCCACTCTTGGAACTTCGTGGGCGCGCCACTCGGAGCGGGCGCGGGGGATGGGGCCGCGGTTGCCGGCGGGGTGACGGCGGGCGTGGTCGTTGCGGGCGCTGGCATTGAGCCGAGTCCGGCGGCGCGAAGCACGCGCATCAGAATCAGCCGCGCCTCGGGGTCGCCCTCGGCTTCCGAGTCGACGGCCTTCTGGACGTTTTCGGGGAGCGCCTTGAACTGCTCGTCCACGAGCGCCGAGAACTGCGTCTCGAGGGCCTCGGTTCGCTTCGCCTTGGGCGAGAGCTCGTCGAGTTGCTTCTTGAGCTTTTCCTGCTCGGTGAGCGTCGCTTGCTCGGCGTCCTTCAGCTTCTTGAGGGCCGCGCCGAGATCCTCGTCCTTCGAGAATCCGTGCTGCTTCAGGAGCTTTCGGACCGCTGCGCTTTGCGCCTCGGCGAGCCGCTCGTTCAGCTGCTCCGAGGTCATCTCGACCTTGGCGGCAGCTGGCGTTGCGGGTGTGTTTTGCGGCGCGGGACTGGGCGCCGGGACAGGGCTCGGCGCAGGTTCGCCCTTCGGGGGCGTTTGGGGTTCGCTCACGTTTCTCCTACTCGCGATGACGGCCGCGAGAGCCGGGGAGATTGTGTGGCTTGACTCGAATGCTCGGCGCTAACCTTGCCGAGCCGCGCGCGCCCTCAGGCGCTCCACAAGTCGCTGAGCTCGGCCCGAGCGCCGCTCGGCCAACCGCATCGGTTGAAATGCCGTACTGGCGCGCCCAGCCATCAGGTCGGCGTTCACCTTGTTGCGCAGCCTTGCCGCGGCAGACGTGAGCTTCGCGAGTCGGCTTTGCGCAGACTGAAGCTTGTCGGCCGTTGACTTGCGCACGACCGGAGCGCCGCTCTCGATGCGGGCCACCTCGGCGCGGCGTCGCTTGATTGCGTTGGCGAGGCGCTCCCTGGAGGCTGTCCCGAGACTCGGCAGGCCGGCGCTAGCTAGCCGCTGACGCTCGATCTTGGGGACATGGGCGCCATGAGTCGCGCGCAGCACCCTCTCGGTATCGGCCGCATCCGCAAGCTTTCGCTGAGCGACGCGAAGCTTTGCGCGCGCCTTGATTCCGGCGATGCCGCCCGCGCGACTGCCACCGGTGAGGGCGAACGTACCGGCGCCACCCGTGCTTCCCGTGAATCGCCCGTGGGCGCCGCGGGTGAAGTTGTTCTTGGCCACGGCGGGCCGACCGTCACGTCTCGATGAACGCGACGCTGATACCGAACGGTCTCGCCTGCGCTGGAAACGCTCCGTCGGCGATGACCGTCGTGTGACTGTTGTCCGTGACCACGAACGTCACATCGTTGGTCGAAATGGCCACCGTCTTGAGCGCCATGTAGGTCTCGGGCGAGCTCTGCTTGCTCGCGGCCTGCGACGGGGCCACGCCGATCATGTTGATCGTGCCGCCGCCGTTGCGTCGGCTCGCGGAGATGAGCGCGGCAACGCCTGTGATGATTCCCGCGTCACCCGAGGCGTACGTTCCCGAGACGGTGAACAGCACCTCGGCGATCTGCACGGGTCCGACCGAGTCGGCCTTGAGGGTGTGAACGCTGTGGACTGCTCCGGCTACTGCGGTCATGGACTACTCCTGATCTTTCTTCGCGGACTTCCCCGCGGGCTTCGGCGCCTCGGGCGTCGATTCGTTGAATTCCGCAACCCCGTTGACGGGATCGACTGACTTGCTCACACCCGGGGCGACCAAGCGCACACCGGTGACGGTGCAGAAAAAGACTGCGTTCTCCATGGTGTCCTCAGGCGTTCAGAATCTGGACTTCGCGCTCACGCAGGAGCGGGACGACTCCGCGCCACACGGTGGCGCAACCCACGGCCATCGACTCTTGGCCCGGCGCGCGGCGCTCGATCCGGTCGTTCGTCCAGATCACGAGATCCGCGGGCGCGCCGTCGGGGTTGTTGAGCAGCCACTTTCGCAGCGCCCTCGGCATGATGATGTTCTCGCAGATCCAGGGACCGGGCTCGTCGAGCCACCGTGACGCCGCGAGGGATGCGTCGGGGCCGAGGTCGTAGCCCGCGAGCCTCAGCTCTTCGCCGTCGTGGATTCGGTGGCCTTGGCCCTTGAGCTCGTCGGTGAGCCAGCTCTTGCCTGAGCGTGGGCCGCCTGCGATGACCACCCTAGGCGGAAGCTTTCCCGCCAAACGGCTTGCCAGCGCCTTCAGCGCCAGCCTTCGCCTTTGCATTGACGACGGCAATGGCGCCGTCGACTTCACGAGCTGCATCGGCTTCGGCCTTTTTCTCCGCCTCGAGCTTCTCTTCTTCGAGTTCCTCGAGCGCCTCGTTCACGTCCTCGCGCCCGAAGTAGGGAAGGACGTACTTGGCGGCGTCGTCGGCCGGCACGAGCCCAGCGTCCTTCGCCGTCTGCGCGGCCGTGATGGCCGACGTGATTTCCTCAGGGCCAGCCGCGAAGTAGTCGCCCCATTGCGGGGTCATCTTCGGGGCCATCCAAACGGTTTGCGCCGCCTGGCCTTCGCCCGTCTTGATGAAGAACCGCTCGAGCAACTTGGCGGCGTTCTTCGCCCCCGAAACCCAGATGCCCTCGCCCTTCTTCGCCGCGACGATGCGCAGCATGTCGGAAAGGATCGCCTGCAGCCCGTACGGCCACCACGTGTGCCGCATCTCGTCCACGAGGGCGAGGAGCGGTTCGTAGGCGAGCTCGAGGAACTTCGCCGACATTTGACCCTGTTGGGTCCGACCGGCGATTTCGGAGACGTTGACGAGTACGACGCTCATCGCCTCGAGCAGGCGGGAGCGAATGTCTTGAACGTGAGCGGTGGCAGCCTCGAAAGCCTTGCCGGTCGTTTCGAGCAAGCCGACCTTGGCGTTCTCGCCGCGGTAGCTCCACTTGTTGTCGGGGCTGATCTTGACCGCGGGTCGTCCGTCAGCGCCGAGGATGCGCCCGTACTTCGGGTCGTCGTCGCCACGAATGCCCGGCGTGTAGCCGCTCGGACCGGAGCGCCGTCCATCGGCAACGGGCCCGTCGTCGTCCTCAACCCCGGTTTCCCACGGCTGCGGGACGCCCCAGAAGTTGATGCCGCGGTGGCGCTGCGAAAGCGCGAAGTTCAGCGCGTCGAATTCGTCGTGCGAGCCCTCGAAAAGGCTCGTGCCGTCGATGTCGCGGCTGTCAGCGTCGCTGATGTTGCGGATCCAGCGGACAGGGCAGAAACCGAAGCCGTGCGGGACCTTACGCGAGATCTCCCACTTGGGATCCTCGCCGTGCTTGACCTCTTTGCGCGCGTACTCGATGAAGTGTTCGGCGTCGAAGTCCTGGCGGAACCAGAAGCGCTTCTTCTCGGGCACGCCGAGCGCGTTTGGCACGGCTTCTTCGAACTGGTACGCCCACACGGCACGGACGACATCAGAGCCGGGGCGCCCGTCCTTGAACTCGGGCAGCACGTCCTCGGCGTTCGCGAGATCGATGCAGAGCTTGCCGTCGCGGAGCGTGTAGAAGAGGCAGCTAGTACCGACCGAAACGCCCGGCCGCATCACCCGGCGCATGCCGGGCTTGAGCTCGCAGCGTTCTACGAGCTCGGCGACGAACTTCTCGAGCTGCTCGGCCTCTTCCTTGGTGAGCGTCTCGCCGGCAATCGAGTTCTCGGTCGTGATCTCTTCGATCGAAACGGCCGGGAAGCGCGACTCACCGAACGTGAACCGAACGACCTGGTTCGCCGCGTTCTTCGGCAGCGGGTAGATGATGCAGGGCTTGCGCTCGCGGAGTGGGACGATCTCCGACGTGCCGGGCTTGAGACCGGTGAAGAAGTCCGCGCGCCCCTGGTACTGCTCCGACCGGTAGTACTTCCGGTGCTTGGTGAGCGCGTGGTAGCGGGGGAGCTCGCTGAAATGTTCGGGCTTGATCTGAGCCACAGGCCGTCGTCCGGCTCGAGCTCAATCAGCCGAGCGCTTCGTGTGGGGAGCCAGCGCGGCGGCGGTCGGGGCCACCGAAACGGTTGAAAATTGCGTAGCGGAGCGCGTCGGGTCCGTGGTTGTCGCGGTCGACAATGTCGTCGATGTAGCGGTCAGGGTCGCGCGGGTCGCTCTTACGCTTGTAGATGCCGAGCTCGCGGACCAGGTTGGAGCACTCGGGGCTCACATAGAGCCGTGCCGAGCTCTTCACGACATTCCCGTCCTCGCCGTGCTGCTCGCGAATCAAGAAGCGGTCCGCAACCGCAGCGACGCCGTCCTCGATCGAGTTGTCGACCTCTTGGACGCGGGCCCGGCAGTCGCGCCGGTACGCCTCGAGGCGCGCAGGCATCGACGGATCGCCGTAGAACTTCGAGGTCGGGTAGTCGGCCAGCCACTCGGAGAGGCGAGCCTTCCACCAGTCTTCGGTCTTGTGCCGCTCGTAGACCTCTGCGAGTACCCAGGCCACCGCGTCGCGACCGCTTCCGATCACGCCGATGAGCAGGAATACGCCCGGGTCTTCGTACCCGTGGTCGCAGCCGATGAGCATCTCCCTCCACCGCACGTTGGCGGGGGGCGGCTTCACGTGGGCGCGCTCGTCGAAGGCGCCGCCGTACACGAGGCCTTCGCCTGCGTCGAAGTCGCACTCCCATTCGCGAGCAAAGACGCTCGGAAGTGAGGTTGCCTTTGCCTGGGCGACGGCTTCGGCGCTGACGATCTCGGGGACGTGGTGGTATGTAGCGTGGAAGGTAAAGACCTTCGCGAACTGCTCAGCCTGCCCGGGAAGCAGGCCGGGCACCGTTTCGCCCAACCGAAGCCGCTTGCCCTTGCGCCCAGATTCGTACTGCCGGAACAGCAGACCGTGACGGCCGCGTCGGGGCGTGCCACCGAGCACTTGCAACCCGAGCGACCAGACTTCACTCAAGAACGGGACGGCAACGGTGTCCCAGACGCTTTTTTCGATGCTGTCCGCCTCGTCGGCAAACAGCGCATCCGCGCGCATACCAAGCGCGGTGCGTGAGTTGTATTCGCTCGCCGGGAAAGGCTTGATCCACGAGCCGCCAGGGAACGTGATCTGCCAAGTCGTGCGGTCAATCTTGCCGCCGAGCCAGCCCCACTTCTTGCCGGTGAGCTCTTTCTCGATCTGTGCGCCGTGAACATCCTTGAACTGCTTCAAGGTCGGCATCAGTACGATGATGCGGACGCCGGTGAATGGCTCCGGGGCGTCGCGCTGCGCATGGTCCCAGCGCGCGACGAGCATCCACCAGAGCTGCCGGGTGAACCAGCTCTTGCCAACCCCGCGGCCCCAGGCCAGCACGATCGTGCGGCGGCGGGCCTCTTTGAAGATCTTCTCGGCGCGGAGCTGCGGCGCATTCAGCGCGAGCCTAATCGCCAGATTCTGGCTCATCGGGCTCGTCTTGCGTGCTCACGATCGTGATCGTGACGCCGTCGATCTTGCGCCCCCCCGCTCCACTGTCCGAGTCGAACTTCGCCAGGTTCGCGGCGTGCTTCGCGGCCTCGAGCACCAGCTTGCCGTCGTCGGCTCGCTTGTCGATGACCGTTACGTTCGCGCCCTCTGCGACGTTCTCCGGCATCGGGAGGTCGTCGAGATAGCGCTCGTGCGCTGTCTCTGCGACGCTCAGGGCGAGACCGAGCAACCGATCCACCGCGCGTACGCGTAGAGTTCGGATCGCTTCGGCAAACTCTGCGTCCGCCTCAGCCTCTTCCGCAAGCTTCCTGGCCGTGCGCTCGTTGATGTTGAGCTCGCGACCGATCTTGCTCGCGTTGCGGGAGTAGAGATACCGAGCGCGAAACTCGGCTATGACGGATTCTTCTGTGGGTACGCCCTGCGCCACTTCCGCTCCCTTACGGCCCTGTGTCGCTGGGTCGAAGCGTGGGAGCGCATCGCTGCGCTACATTCTGTCTGTCAGGCTCGGCAACATGCCGGCCGTTCAATTGTGGGAGTGCGTCAGCTTCTACGCCCGCTTCGCTCGGTTTCGCCGCGGCTCTACCGAGTACTTCGCCCAGTTCGCTACGCTGGATTCGCTCCCTGCGCGATCCGCTGGCTCCGACCCAGCTCGCCGGCTTCAAACCGGTATCGCTTAGCAACGGCATCG
>DASXWF010000989.1:0-2257 GCA_036503835.1 Polyangiaceae bacterium
GATCGAGCTCGCTCGGCGTGCCGAGCGATTGATGTTTTTCGGTTCCACCCGCCTTCGCGATCGCATCGAGCAGCTCCGTCGCCCCGGCGGAACCCGGCAAACCCATCACCCAGGTCTCGACGCCGAGCTCGAACCAGGACCCCGCGAGCGCGACCATCGCCGCGGCATCGTCGCCGCACGTCGGTTCGCCGTCGGTGACGAGCACCACGCGGAAGCGATCCTCGAGTAGTCCGAGCTCGCGCGCCCTGCTCACCGCGACGTCGGCCGTGCGTAGCGCGAGCTCGAGCGGCGTCGAGCCGTCGGGCGCGCGCGTCGCGTCCTCCTGCCAGGTGCTCAAGAACGTGCGCCCCGGCTCGAAGGCGAGCTGCAGGCCGCTGTCGAGCTCCGCCACCGTACAATCCCCGGGGATCGGGAAGAAGATCGCTCCGATCGTGAGATTGTCGAGCACGTCGGCGATCGCTTTCATGAACGCTTCGTTCGCGACCTGCCACTTGCTGCGCTGATCCCAGCCGGCCGCCATGCTGCCGGACTTGTCGAAGACCACGAGCATGGTGAGATCGCCAGCACCGAGCTCGAGATCGACGCGCTCGCCGCCTGCACCTGCTTCGCCCCCGCTCTCGATCATCCCCCCCGTGCCCGGAGGGATCGCGATCGTCGAGCCGCCGCTGGAGGTATCGATCACCAGAGCTCCGGCGCTACCGCTCAGACCGGAGGTCGAGCCGCCGCCGGTGCCTGACTCGCCCCCGTCGGTCGAGGCTCCGCCCATGTCCCTGTTTTCGCCGACGGCTCGGCCCCCGCTTCCCGAGTCGTCCACGACGATCGGACCGCAGCCGAGGAGACAGCCCACGACGAAAGCGACGGCGCAACGCATGAACCCCAGTGCCGGCACTGGCGGTGTTCCGTCGGGGAAACGCCAATCCCTAGGAAATCCGTAGGCGAGGCGGGTGCGGAGCCGCGCACCTTTCGACGTCGATTGAAATACGATCGGACGATCGCGGGAATTCGATCGGTGAGATTCTTCGTAGTGGGTAGAGGATCTTACTCGGATGACCGTGGAGGATTTTCCACGGACATGAGGATTTCTGCACCCCCAAGGGTCGACGATGCCATGAACCCTCAGCCAGACTTTGCCAAATACCGTCGCTGGGCTTCGAGCTTACCGAAATGCGTCGGCGTTCGCTTCGGTGCAGAAGTACATGTCGACGTACACGTCGTAAGTCGCTTCCGAACAACGCGCGACGTAGCGATCGAGGATGCTGCCGCAGCGTCCGCCCGGGCCCGTGCTACCCGAGCGTGACCGATGCGCGGCCTGCAGATCGCCGGCGAACGGTTGCTGGCCGTCGCGGCAGGACATACCGGCGAGCCGCTGTAACGCGGCTTCGAGCCCGCATTCTTCGAGGGGGGCGGCCTGGCTCGTCGTGAGCGCTGCAAAACTCCGGATGCCGGCGCCGGCGCGGCGCTCGTAGCGATCGGGGGGGACGAGGGCGGGCCCGAAGTCGTCGGGGCTTCGCCCGCACCACGCGGGGACGCTCGGCTCGTCGTCCGGCGCGCTCGCTGCGCCTCGAGGGTCCGGCTGTGCCGGACTCTGCGCGGGGTCGTGCTTGACTGCGCCGCTGCACCCGCTCGTCAGCGAGACGAACACGAGAAAATCCACGCTCTGGCGGCGGCGAACGCGGTCCGATGCCATCGACCCGATGCTCGAACCTAGCACTCGTGGAAGCGCCTCGGCTATGCTGCCGCGGACTTCCCGGGGATTTCGATGACGCATTGGCGACGCCTGACCTTCCGTTTGGCCGCGCTTGCCGCGGCGTTCGCCGTGATCGGGCAAGCCGGTCCCGCGCGAGCCGAGGACAAGTCGGGAGTGTCTCCCGCGCACGTGAAGCTGCCGCGCGGGCCCGGCTCCCTGGAGGGGCTCGGAGAAAACGTGGAGCCGAATCTCGCGATGGGGCTCATGAGCTACGGCATTCCCATCGAGGTACCGGGCGGTTACCCCGGTCTCGGTCCGTCGCTCCGGCTCGTGTACAGCTCGGGGAACGCCGCGTCCGTGGTCGGGATCGGGTGGTCGCTCGCGGCGCCCAGCATCGAGCGCATGACCTCGCAGCGGCTGCCGAGCTACGACCTCGACGATCGCTTCGCGGCGGGCGGATCGGACGAGCTCGTGCGGGTGGACGAGAGCGAGAATGCGTATCGCGCCCGCTTCGAGGGCGGCTTCGTACGTTACACGTGGGAGGACGCGGGCGACGGCAGGGAGGGGTAC
>DASXWF010000990.1:0-18331 GCA_036503835.1 Polyangiaceae bacterium
CGCATCGAGGGCATGCTGCCCCGGCCCGTGATTGCCCAGATTCTCAGTCACACGAGCGCGTTCGTGTGTCCTTCCGTGTACGAACCGTTCGGCATCGTGAACCTCGAAGCGATGGCGTGCGGGGCTCCGGTCGTCGCGTCGGCCGTCGGAGGCATCCCGGAGATCGTCGTGGAAGGGGTGACGGGGCATCTGGTCGCCTTCGAAGCTGACGGGACGCCGAAGAACGAGCCGCGTGATCCCGACGGCTACGCCCGCGCCCTCGCTCTGCGCATCAACGAGCTGGCCGGGGACCCCGAGCGCGTGCGGCGCTTCGGGGCGGCCGGACGGGCGCGCGTCGTCGAGCATTTCGCCTGGTCGGCAATCGCCGAGCGCACCGCGGCGCTCTACCGCACACTCGGTTGAGCTCGGAAGCCCCCGGGCCCGGGGAGGATCGGCGATATTCGCGAGCGATTTCAATTGCTTAGATCCGGTGCACGGGGGCGGTGTAGCAGTTTTCTCCAAATGCTTTCCCACTGCCCCGATTGGTGGAACAAGGGATAGAGCACCATGTGCGGAATCGTTGGCTATGTTGGCCCCCGCGTCGCCTCGCCCATCCTGCTCGACGGCCTGCGCAAGCTCGAGTACCGCGGCTACGACTCGGCGGGGCTCGCGATTCAAACCTCGCGTGGAGTGGAGGTCGTGCGCAGCGTCGGCAAGCTCGACAACCTTTCGCGCGCGCTCGAGGGGCGGAGCCTGGCCGGCACGGTCGGGGTAGGGCACACGCGCTGGGCGACGCACGGCCGGCCGAGCGAGCCGAACGCCCACCCTCACGTTTCCGGAGACGTCGCGGTCGTTCACAACGGCATCATCGAGAACCACGTCGAACTGAAGCAGAAGCTCGAAAGCGCGGGCGTGCGCTTCACGAGCGACACCGACACCGAGATCGTCGCGCACCTCGTGCATGCCGAGCTCGGCTCCACGCCGTCGCTGTTCGAGGCCGTGCGCCGTGCGCTCGCCAAGGTCGAAGGCGCCTATGCGCTGGCGGTCGTTTGCGCCCGTCAGCCTGACCGCATCGTCGTGGCCAAGAACGCCTCCCCGCTCGTGATCGGGCTCGGCGAGGGCGAGACGCTCTGCGGCAGCGACATTCCCGCGCTGCTCGGCAGCACCCGCCAGATGATGTTTCTCGAGGACGGCGAGATCGCCGAGCTCACGAGCGCCGGAGCTCGCGTCGAGACCCTCGAGGGCCGGCGCATCGAGCGCGCGTCACGCCGCATCGACTGGAGTCCGGTGCAGGCCGAGAAGAGCGGCTTCAAGCACTTCATGCTCAAGGAGATCTTCGAGCAGCCGCGCGCCATGGAGGACACGCTGCGCGGGCGCATCCGTGTCGCCGAGGGCGACATCGAGGACTACGAGATCGGACTCACGCGCGAGATCGCGACCTCGATCGATCGCGTGTACTTCATGGCTTGTGGTACGAGCCACCACGCGACGATCGCGGGGCGCTACTGGATCGAGCAGTTGGCGCGCGTGCCCTGCAACGTGGAGCTCGCGAGTGAGGTGCGCAACCGTTCTCCCGTGTTCACGTCGCGTGACCTGGTCGTGGCGGTCAGCCAATCCGGCGAAACGCTGGACACGCTCGCCGCGGTGCGCGCCGCCCGTGAGGCGGGGGCTCACGTGCTCGCGGTCGCGAACGTCGTGGACAGCATGATCCCCCGCGCCGCTCACGCCGCGCTCTACACGCACGCCGGTCCCGAGATCGGCGTCGCGTCGACGAAGTGTTTCACGACCCAGCTCGTCGCGCTGCTGCTGCTCGCGGTGTACCTGGGCCGCAGGCGCGGGACGCTGGACGCCGAGGCCACGAAACGTGCTCTGGAAACCCTGCTTTCGGCGCCGTCCGTGATGCGGCGCGCGCTCGAGCGCAGCGACGAGGCGTTCGAAGTGGCGCGGCGCTGGCAGCACGCCGAGCACATGCTCTTCCTCGGCCGCGGCCTGAGCTACCCGATCGCGCTCGAAGGCGCGCTCAAGCTCAAGGAGATCAGCTACGCCCACGCCGAGGGCTACGCGGCCGGCGAAATGAAGCACGGTCCGATCGCGCTCATCGACGAAGAGATGCCGGTCGTGATCGTGATGCCCAAGGATCGACACTACGAGAAGACCCTCGCCAATTTGCAGGAGGTTCGCGCGCGCGACGGGCGCGTGATCGCGATCGCCAGCGACGGCGACGAGGCGGCCGGCACGCTCGCCGAGCACGTGCTTCGGATCCCCGAGGCTCCGGAGCTGATTCAGCCGCTGCTTTCGGTGATCCCGCTCCAGCTGCTCTCGTATTACATCGCGGATTTGAAGGGCACGGACGTGGACCAGCCGCGCAACCTCGCGAAGGTCGTCACCGTGGAATGACCCCTCGGTGCGGCGCGCTCGGGCCGTCGCGGAAGGACGCTATTTCCCCGAAAAGATAGCCTTACGCTTCGCCGCGAAGGCCTCGAGCGCCTCCTTGCGATCGGCGCTCACGAGGCACGCTTCGTAGGCATTGCGTTCGACGTCGAGTCCCGCCGCGAGCGGGAGCTTCCAGGCGGCGCGTACGGCTTCGAGCGCGGCACGCTGCGCGATCGGAGCTCCTTCGAGCGCCGGCGCGAGCCAGGTCAAGGTGTCCTCGACGACGTCGCTGCCGACCGGGCTCACGCGATTCACGAGACCGATCGCGGCCGCCTCCGCGGCGTCGAGGCGCCGGGCGAGCAGCGTGAGCTCGAGCGCCTTGGCCGTTCCGACCAGCCGGGGCAGCCGCTGCGTGCCGCCCGCGGCCGGAATGATCGCGAGCGAAGTCTCTGGCAGCCCGAGCTCGACGTGCGGCGCCGCGACGCGCAGATCGCAGGCGAGCGCGAGCTCGAGGCCGCCGCCGAGCGCGGCGCCGTTCAGCGCGGCGACGGTCGGAAAGGGCGACGAGTCGAGCCAGGCGAGC
The DNA here is from genome assembly GCA_036503835.1 of Polyangiaceae bacterium. GTDB lineage: Bacteria > Myxococcota_A > Polyangia > Polyangiales > Polyangiaceae > PMG-095. The sequence continues at coordinate 2,936 of DASXWF010000990.1, forward strand.
TCGCTCCGGTACAGGCCGAGCATCTCGCGCACCTCCTCGTCGCTCATGCCCTGGCGCTCTTTCAGGTCCGCCCCGGCACAGAAGGCGCGCTCCCCCGAACCGGTGAGAATCGCGGCTCGCACGCCCGGATCCGCGCCGAGCTCGCGTCCGGCGCGGCCGAGCTCGCGCACGGTCTCGCGATCGAGCGCGTTGCGGCGGTCCGGGCGATCCAGGGTGAGGATCGCGGCCGTACCGCGGCGGCTGAGCTTCACGGAGGACATCGCGTCAGCGCTTCGTTCTCGTGCCGCGCTTCGACGCGGGCGAGCTCTTGCCGGTGGTGGCGGGTTTCTTGCCGTCGCCGGCGTGCGGCTTCGCGTGGCGGGGCTCGCCCGACTGCGGATGGCGCTGATCCTCGAACTTGGCGACGCGGCTCTTGAGCTCCTGGAGCTCGCCGCGCAGGGTTTCGAGCTCGTCGTTGAAGCGCTTGCGCTCGTTGCCGCCGGAGTCGGGCAGATCGCGCAGCACCTCGCGGATGCGCCGGGACACGCGGCCGTCGAGCTCTCGCTCGAGCACCCGGCGCAGCTTCCCGCGCACCTTGGGATCCCCGAGCGCGGAGAGCGCGTCGACCACCGAAATACGGAAATGCGGGTCACGATCGTCGAGCAGATCCTCGAGATGCTCGCGAACCTTGCGCGAGTCGGAGAGCTTGGCGAGCGCGGCGACGGCGGCGCGGCGGCCCCGCGTCGGGACGCCGTACTGCGAGCGCGCCATGACGGGCTCGAGTGCCGCCTCGTCGCGCAGGTTGGCGAGGCCGTCGATGACGCCGGCTCGCTGCGAATCGGCCCAGGAGGGGCGATCGATGACGGCGAGCAGGTCGCGGAGCGCGTTCGGCTCGCGCGTTCGGCCGAGCGCGCGCGCGGCGTCGGCCGCGACCAGGTAGCTGCGATCGCGCCGCGAAAGCCCGGCGAGCAGGCGCGCTGCCTCGGGCCGGCGGAAAGCGCCGAGCGCCTCGGCGACGACGCGCCGCACCTTCGGGTGGCGCGTGCGGGCGGCGCGAGCGAGCAGTGCGAACGCGCCGTCGCCCTTGATCTTGGCGAGAGCGCGCGCGGCCTCGGCACGTACCATCCACGGGTCGCCCTCCTTCGCGAGCGTCTCGCCGAGCGCGCGCACGGTCGCGGGATCGTCCCTTTTGGCGAGGGCGCGCGCGGCCGTCCAGCGCGAGTAGGCGCTCGGCCCTTCGGCGAGCTGGCGGCGCAGCATGTCGGAGGGAGCTTCGATCGAGACGCTGGCCGTGACGCGCAGCTCCGGATCGAACACGACGAAACGCGGGCGCTCGTGGAGCCGCACCACCAGCGCGTCGTTCGCTTCGGTCACGAGCTTCCTGTAGATCTCGACGTCGCCCGCCTTCGTTCGCACGAGGATCTCGAAGGGGAAGGCGAAGGTCGGCACGTCGTTGCCCTTCTGTTTCTGCTTGAGCGAAACGGTCAGCGTGTCGTCCTCCCATGCGATCTTCACCCGTAGATCGGGGTGCCCGGGGCGGTAGAGCCAGTGGTCGAAGAAGCGTTCGAGCGACGCGCCGGAGGCCTCCTCGAGCGCGCGCATCAGATCGTTCGTCTCGACGATGCCGTGCGCGTGGCGTTCGAGGTAGACGGCGACGCCGCGCCAGAAGGCTTCGTCGCCGAGCTCCCGCCGCAGCATGTGCAGGACGAGACCGCCCTTCTCGTAGAGGTGCCGGTCGAAGAGATCGATCGGCGCCTGGTAGTCCCGGCACACGATCGGGCGGGTGTAGCGGCCGTTGGCCTCGCCGAGGTACGCGTCGAGGTCGTTCGCGATGCCCCAGTCGTATTCGTCGCGGCCGAGACGGGCCTCGCGCTCCAGGTTTTCGAAGAAGGTGGCGAAGCCCTCGTTCAGCCAGCCGTGCGACCAGTCGCGGCAGGTGACGTAGTCGCCGAACCACTGGTGCGCGAGCTCGTGGGCGACGAGGCTGTTCGAGTCCACGTCGAGGGCGGCGCGCTGATCGAGCAGCACGTGCTCGTAGAGCGTCGTCGCGGTGGTGTTCTCCATCCCGCCGAAGATGAAATCGCTGACGACGACCTGCGAGTAGCGGCTCCAGGGGAACGCGACGCCCGTCATGCCCGAAAAGAGCTCGAGCATGCGCGGCGTGTCGCCGAGGCTGCGCTTCGTGTCGCCCTTGCGCTTCGGCGGGACGAAGTACTCCACCGGTACCGTGCGGCGCCCGAGCCGCGCGGGGCGATCCTTCACGACCGCGAACTCGCCGGCGACCAGCGTGATCAGGTAGGCGGGGTGCGGCCGATCGAGCTCGAAGTGGTAAATCCACGCGCCCTTGCCGCGCGGGCGCGTCAATCCTCGCGGCTCGCCGTTCGAGAGCGCCACCCAGCCGGGCGGCACCGCCACGCGCAGCTCGCTCGTCATCTTCACGTGCGGCTTGTCGAGGCACGGGAACCAGTAGCGCGCGTCCTCGTCCTGACACTGCGACCAGACCTGGCGCGGCCGATCGCGGACCTTGCGATCGGGCCCGAGGAAGTAGAGCCCGCGCTGCGGAGCGGCCGAGTACGTGACGCGGATCTTGCCGCTCTGGCCGAGCCCGCGCACCGTCAGCCGGTCCCCGTCGTAGTCGTAGCGTGCGTTCGCGAAGCGGCCGTCGCTCGCGAGCTCGACGCGATCGATGTCGAAGCCGACCGCGTCGAGCTCGATCTCGCTCGCGTGGGCCGCGAGGCGCTCGTAGTCCAGCGTCGCCGTACCGGAAACGGCGCCCTTGTCGATGTCGAGCGCGAGATCCAAGAACAGGTGCCGCACGCCGAACGGCCGCGAACGCTCGTACTGGCGGGTGGTTCCGGAGAGGGGAAACGAGGTGGCGAGACCCGCGCAGGCGCAGCGGGCGTGGAGGCGGTGCGACGACATGAGATTGGCTGAAAACACGGGCTCCCGCGGGCGGCGGGACGGGAGTCGTGGAAAGGTAGCGGAGCCGAACCCGGAGCGAAAGGCCGAGATTCGGCGGAGGCGCCTTGCCGCTCGGGCACGAGCGCGGGAAGCTCGGGCTCGTCGTGCCGATCACGCTGAGCGCCGAGGTCGAGCGCGTCACCTACGAGAACGAGGAGACGGGGTTTCGCGTGATCCGCGTGGGCTCACTCGAGGGCGAGGGCGCGCGACCGGGTCCGATGGCGGTGGTCGGCACGTTCCAAGCCGTGGGTCCCGGCACGCGCGTGCGCATCACGGGACAGTACGTGGTCGATGCCCGGCACGGCGAGCAGATCCGCGCCGAGGCCCTCGTTCCGATCGCGCCGAGCACGCTGGAAGGCCTTTCGCGCTATCTGGGCTCGGGCCTGATCAGCGGCGTCGGGCCGGCCTTCGCGAAGCGCATCGTCGACACCTTCGGCATGGACAGCCTGGACGTTCTCGACCGCCAGCCCGAGCGCCTGCGCGAAGTCTCGGGGATCGGCGGGCGGCGCGCCGAACAGATCGCGAAGACCTGGGCAGCGCAGCGCGCGATGAGCGGCGTCATGATGCTGCTCCAGGCGCACGGCGCCTCGGCTCAGCTCGCGGCCCGCATCTTCAAGCACTACGGCGACAAGGCCGCGTCGATCGTGGAACGCTCGCCGTACCGCCTCGCGCTGGAAGTGCGCGGCATCGGCTTCAAGACCGCCGACCGCCTCGCGCGCTCGCTCGGCATCGCGGGCGATCATCCCGAGCGTGTCCAGGCGGGCGTGCTGCACGAGCTCGACGCCTCGACCGGCCAGGGTCACACCTACGCCGCTCGCGCCGAGCTCGTCGCCCGTACGGCCGCTATGCTCGACGTCGGGGAGGCCCACGTCGAAAGCGCGCTCGAGGCGGTGTGGGGGGCCAACCGCGTCGTCATCGAGGGCGGCGACCGGGTATTTCCCGCCTGGCTCCAGCGGGCCGAAGTCGAGCTGGCGGCGGGGCTCGCGCGCCTGGCCGCCGCCGAGGCTCGTACGCTTCCGAACGTCGACGAGGCCCTGGCTTCGTTCGAGCTCGCTGCCGGCCTCACGCTCGCCCCGCTGCAACGCCACGCGGTCGAAGCCGCGGCGCGCCACCAGGTCAGCGTGATCACGGGCGGCCCCGGCGTCGGCAAGACCACGATCGTGCGTGCGGTGGTCGATCTGTTCGAGCGCTCCCGCCTGCGCGTGAGTCTGGCCGCGCCGACCGGCCGCGCCGCCAAGCGCCTCGCACAGGCGACGCGCGGCGAAGCCTCGACGATCCACCGCTTGCTCGAGTTCGATCCGCGCGCGCTCCGCTTCCAGCGCGACGCGGAGAATCCCCTCGAAACCGACGTGGTGGTCGTCGATGAAGCGTCCATGATCGACGTGGCGCTCGCGGCGGCGCTCGTCGCGGCGCTGCCCGACGGCGCGCGCCTCGTGATCGTCGGCGACGCGGACCAGCTCCAGTCCGTCGGCGCCGGCGCCGTCCTGCGCGACTTGATCGAAAGCCGCAGCATCTCGACCGTGCGCTTGAACGAAATCTTTCGGCAGGCGAACGAAAGCCGCATCGTCGTCAACGCCCACCGCATCCTGCGCGGCGAGCCGCCCGAAAGCGCCGGCCGCGACGACGAGCGCGCCGACTTCTTCGTGATCGATCGCCGCGACGCGACGGCGGCTGCCGACACCATCCTCGAGCTCGTCCTCGAGCGCATCCCGCGCCGCTTCTCGCTGGCTCCGGGCCGCGAAATCCAGGTCCTGGCGCCGATGCACCGCGGCCCGGCCGGCACGATCCTGCTGAACGAACGCTTGCAACAGGCCCTGAACCCGGGCGGCCGCCCGATCGCGCCGAGCGGCGGACGCCTGCGCGTGGGCGATCGCGTGATGCAGCTCCGGAACGACCATCAGCGCGAGGTCTACAACGGCGACCTCGGCCAGATCTCGGGCTTCGACGACGAGACCGGCGCCGTGCGCGTCCTCTTCGATCAGCGCGAGGTGGAATACGAGCCGGGCGACCTCGACGCCCTCGTCCTCTCCTACGCGACGAGCGTCCACAAGAGCCAGGGCAGCGAATACCCCGCCGTCGTGATTCCCCTGCTCACGACTCACTTCGTCATGCTCTCGCGGAACCTCCTCTACACGGCGGTGACACGCGCGCGCCGCCTCTGCGTCCTGGTCGCGGATCCCAAGGCGCTACGCCTCGCGCTCGCCGAGGTGCGCAAGGAGCAGCGCCTGACGGGCCTCGTCGAGCGCATCCTCGAGAGCGCGCAGCGCGCCGGTTCGCGCGCGATCTGAGCGCCCTCAGGACGCCTTGCCGGCGGACGTCGCGTGAGCGCTCGCGACGCGCTCGACCACCTCGACGACCGCTTCGTTCGAGAATGGCTTCGGCAGCACCGGACACTCGCACTTGTCGAGGAAGCTGGCCGCTTCGTTGGTGACGGCCCCGCCCGAGATGAACACGAACCGCGTGCGCAGCTCGGGCCTGGCCTCGCAGACCGTCTCGAAAAGCTTGTGCCCCGAGAGTCCCGGCATCATCAGATCGCAGACGATCACGTCGAACGCTTCGCGGTGGAGGTGCTCCATGGCCTCGTAGCCGTCGCTGAGCACGGTGAGCTGGTGCGCCGAAAGCACGCGGCGCAGCGCCCGCCCGATGGCGGGTTCGTCGTCGACCACCAGCACCTTCAAGCCGCGCTCGCGCCGCGGTTCGCGAGCGGGCGCCGCGACCGCTGGCTGGGCTGCCGGTCCCGCCGCCGGCAAATGGAAGGTGAGAACGGCGCCGCCTCCCGGCTGGTTCTCCGCGCGGATCTCGCCCTTGAAGCGTTCCACGATGCGGCGCGAGATCGCGAGACCGAGGCCCGAGCCTTGCCCGCGCGCCTTCGTCGTGGCGAAAGGGTGGAAGAGGTGCGGCAGGATCTCCGCGGGAAAGCCGGGGCCCGTGTCGTCGACGGAAATCTCGACGCGACGGTCGGGCCTGGCCCGCGAGCGGATGCCGATGACGTGCCGGCGCTCGTCTCCCTCGGGGATCGCCTGGGCGGCGTTGAGCAGCAGGTTCACGAGCACCTGCACGAGCTGTCCTTCGCGCGCGGCGACGAACAGCCCCTCGCCGAGCTCTCGCCGCACCTCCGCGCGATGGCGGATCTGATTCTGTGCGATGTTGAGGGCCGAGCCTACGGCGCGTTGCACGTCGACCGCTTCGAGCTCGCCGGGGCCGTCGGCGCGCGAGAATGCGCGCAGCTCGGTGGCGATCTCCCGCATGCGTCGCACGCCGTCGAGGGCTTCGCTCACCGGCTCGCGCATCGAGGGGTCGCCGTTCCGTTCGAAATGCGCGCGCATCAGCTCGAGGTTCAGCATGACGTACGCCATGGGGTTGTTGAGCTCGTGGGCGACGCCCGCCGCCAGCTCGCCGAGCGCGGCGAAGCGTTCGGCGCGAGCGAGCTGCTCTTCCGCGATGCGGCGCTCGGTGATGTCGCGCGCGAGCAGGATGGTCGCCGGTTCGCCCTCGAACGAAATCGAGCCCGCGGCGGAGATCTCGACGAGGCGCATCCCGGATTCGCGGGAGTGCATCAAGACCTCGATCGGATTGGACGCGTCGCGGCGGGCGAAGGCTTCGCGATCATCCGCCGCGATCAGGTCCGCGAACGGCAGCCCGACGATGCTCTGGTCGTCGTGTTCGACGAGGCCGAGGAACGCCCTGTTCGCGTAGTAGATGAGTCCGTCGCGCAGCACGGTCACGCCGTCGGGGATGGCCGAAAGCACGCCTCGGAACTCGGTGTGCGCGGAGAGCAGCGCCGAATCCCGCTGCGCCCGGTGCGCCACGTCGCGCCGCACGACGAAGTTGCCGCGGAAGTCGCCGGCGTCCGCGTCGAAGGGCGAAACGGTGACCTCGTTCAGGTGGCTCTGGCCGTCGCGCGTCGACGAGTTGAGCACGCCGATCCACGGCTCGCCGGCCGTGACGCGCTTCTCCGTAAAACGATAGAAGCTCGATTCGTGAGCGGGGCGGGCCTTGTCGCGCACGAGCTCCGACGCGTAGCGGCCGAGCGCCTCGAAGCTCGAGTAGCCGAAGACCCGCTGCCAGGCGCGATTGACGAAGACGACCCGCGCCGAGCGGTCGGTGATCTCGACCGCGTCGGCCGCCTGGTCGACCGCGGCGAGCAGGAGCCGGCCGAGCGCGGACGCGCGCCGCGCGTTGAGCAGCGGCTCGAGTCGCGCCTTGGCGCCGCGGATCAGCGCCTCGAGGTCCGGCCCCTCGGGACCTGCGACGACGAGAAGCGTATCGTGCTCGGCGAAGGCCGGCTCGACCTGGACGGGGATCGCGAAGAACGTACCGGTCGCGCCGGTGCTCTCGAAGGCGCTCGCCGCGGCCTCTCGGTGCCAGCCCGGCGAACGGGCGAGCGCGATGAAGGCTTCCAGGTCCAGGTCGGGAAGGGTCAACGCCGCCGGTTCGTAAACGAAGGGCTTCGGTGCGAGACGGCCGGTCTCCGCCGAAAGCTCCACCAGCAGCGCGGCGCTGGCCCCCGACGCGATCAGTCCCCCGATGACTTCACCAACGGCTCGTCGATCTTCGGCGGCTGCCGCGTTCGACTCCATCGCCCACGTGCCTACAACCTATCTGGATTATCCCGCATTGACAATTCAGCCCGGGAGCCTGCTCGCCCCGGCGTCCATGCTGGAGGGACCCGACCGAGTCGTCAGTCCGTGTCCCGGACCTCCATCGTGCCGGCCGGAAACAAATTGTAGCTGTCCAGCACGGCAAAAGTGAGCGTGGGGGCCCCGATCAGCGCCGCCAGCTCGGAGTTGGCCGGCGTGGTCAGGACCGTCTGAGCCGAGCCGAACTGAATCGCCGGCAGCACCGTACGCGAGCTCACGGCGCCCTTTCCGCCGTTCTCCCACCACGTTGCCGAAGTGGGAATGGGGGCGGCCGTGGGCAGGGTCGCCGTCCCGTGGATCTCGAAGCTCGGGGTGTGGGGGGACTGTGATTCGACGGTGAGCGTTCCATTGGCCGCCAGGTCGAGGTTCAAGAAGTTCGACTTGTCGGCGGCGAGCCCGGCCGCGGTGAGACGGGCGTGCAGGTGCGCGTTGTCGGTGGCGTACCAGAGCGTGTAGTTGTTGAGGTTCACGGTCGTGTCGGGTCCGACGAGCCCGATGCCGATGTGCGAGATGATGGTCGATCCGGTCGCCTTGCCGTCGACGACGGTGTCGTCGCAGTGCACGACGCGCACGACCATGTTCGTATTCTGCGCGTCCCCGACCAGCGTGTACGCCGGCGGGACGAGAGCGCGAGCGCGCGCGGCCGAGACCTGCGCCAAACCGGCGAAGACGTTGCAGTTTCCGAACTCGACGTCGAAATCCTTGTTCGAGGCGGCCTCGCCGACGCTCGCTACGTTTTCGCTCTCGTCGGAAACGACGCTCGGCCCGCTGCATGCGGTTCCGGTCACGAGCAACACCAATAGCCCGATACTTCGTTGCATGGTTTCCACCCTTTGGTTGTCGGTGAGCTCGCTTCCCCCGTGCCGAGCCCGCAACCCGCAACTAGACCACGCTCGCTCCTAGTAGTCAATGCCGGTTCGCTTGCCCTCACGCATTCGGTGAGAGAGTGACGCATGCGGTGAGAGAGTGTGCGCAGTCTTCGGTTCCCATCGCACAGGTGCTCCCGCGGTTCGCGCGAAGAAGCGCAGACGAGGCTCAAAGCTCAGCGGCGGCCGCGGCTCGTTCCCGCCATGGGCTTGGTCTGATCCGAGCCGTCCTGCACCTTCAGCGTCGAGCCCGGTGCGACTCCGGAAACCACCTCGACGTCGATGCCGTCCGAGAGGCCGAGCTTCACCTCGCGCCGCTCGAATTGCTGCGGACCCTTCTCGATTTCGACGATGGCCTTGCCTTCGTCGAACTTGACGACGTTCTCCGAGATGGCGAGCACCTGGTCCTTGCGCTCGAGGATGATGTCGGCGTTGGCGCTGTAGTTGGCGCGCACGAACGTGCCGGGCTGGATTTCGAGCTTGGCGCGCACCTCGAACTGGATGGTGCCGTCCTTGGCGACACCCTTCGGCGCGATGTACTCGAGCGCGCCCTGGAAGCGCTGATCGCCGAGGGCGCCGACCGTGATCGAGACGGGCATGCCCACTTTGATTTTGCCGACTTCGCTCTCGTCCACGGTGCCGAGGAAGACGAGGTCGTTCATGTCGGCGACCGAGGCGATGGTGGTGCCCTCGTTGAAATTGTTGGCCTCGATCACGCTACCGCCCTCTTTGACGGGCACTTCCAGCACCATGCCCTCGACCGTCGAGTAGACGACGTTCGAGATGGCGCCGGATCGCTTGGAGGCGCCCACCTTCACGAGCTGAACGTTGTTCTCGGCCGTGTCGAGCTCCTGCCTGCGGAGCTGGGCGTTCAGCCGCTGGGCGTTGAGCTCGGTCTCCGAGATCAGCCCCTGGGCATGGAGCTTCTCGAAGCGCGAGAGCTCGGAGACCGCGTTCTCGTTGCTGATCTGCGCGGCCTTCAGGCGCGCCTCGGCGTTGTTGAGGTTCACGACGTCCGGGATGATGCGAATCTTCGCGATCAGCTCGCCGGACTTCACGTAGCGGCCGGGCTCGACGGCGATTTTCTCGAGCACCCCCGACACGCGCGGCTTGATGGTGACCTCACGGCGCGGCACGATCGAGCCGGGCGCGACCGCCTTTTTCACCACATCCATCACGCGCGGCTTGGAGGTTTTCCAGGCGACGGGCTTGGCTTGGGACTTCTCGTAAAGAAAGAGCAGCGTCCAGGCGAAGGCAGCCAGGATGCCGAGCGTGATGACGAAGGGAATGACGCGCTTCAACGTGCTTCACTCCGAACGGAGCGCCTCCACGGGGGGAACGCCTGCCGCGTGGCGTGCCGGAACGATGCCGGCAATCGCGCCGGCCACGATCAATACACCCGCCGCGACGAGCGCGGCGTTCAGATCGACCTCGGGCTTGCTGATCGGCGCGGTCGGCAGGCTTTCCAGGTAGCGTGAAACGCCCTCCAGCACGGCCACGCCCGCCACGAGCCCGGCGTAGCCTGCCAGCGTCGTCAGGGTGATCGCCTCCTGCACGATCAAGAGCACGATCGAGCCGGGCGTCGCGCCGAGCGCCTTCCGGACGCCGATTTCCCGCGTTCTCTCCTTCACGATGATGAGCAGAATGTTGCTCACGCCGAGCACGCCCGCAAGCAGCGTCAGTGTGCCGACGAACCACACAAATCCGCGAATTCCTTGAAATAGCGACTGCACCTTATTGAACTGCTCGGCGGCGTCGAAGGAGCCGATCGCCTGGTCGTCCTGCGGGCTCACGTTGTGGCGGTCGGAGAGCACCGCTCGCACGTTGCTCTCCACCTGAGCCGCGGAGTAGCCCGCCTCGACGCCGAGTGCGAACCAGCCGACGCGGTTCGGTTGGCGGAAGGCACGCTGGAAGGAGCTGAAGGGCACGAAGGCGCTGTTGTCCATCCGGTCGCCGTCCTCGCCACCCTTCTGCGACTTGATCTCGCCAACCACGCGGAAATGTACGCCGTTGACCTCGATCCATTCGCCGATCGGATCCTGCTCCCCGAACAGCACCACGCGCGCCTGCCGTCCCAGCACCACGACCTTGCGGGCTTCGCGCACGTCCGGGTCGTTCAAGAAGCGCCCGCGCTCCACGCTCATCGGTTCGATTTGCGCATACGCGGGCATGTCGCCGAGCACCGTGACGTTGCCGGTTCTGCCCTGAAAGACGACGCGCGCCGTGTCGCGCCAGCCTCCGATGCGCAGGCGCGCCGCGACGTGTTCCACGCCCGGGATCGACTTCACGAAGGCGATGTCGTCGTTGTCGAAGCGCACGTAGCGGCCCGGCTGTAGGCCCCGGTACGGCAGGCTCGTCTTCTGGGCCCAGACGTAGACCGCGCGCGGCGCGAGATCGGCGAGATTCTTGCGCGCGCCGTTCTCGAGGCCCTTTCCGAGCCCCAGCATCACGATCAGCATGAAGAGTCCCCAGAACACCCCGAGCGCCGTCAAGAACGCGCGCAGGCGGTTCTGGCGCAGCGTCGCCCAGATCTCCTGCCAGGTGTCGATGTCGAAGGGGCCGCCCATGGTCAGTCCGAGCGCAGCGCGACGATCGGGTTCACGCGCGCGGCGCGCAGCGCGGGGAACAGTCCGGCGAGCGCGCCCGACACCACGATCAGCGCGGTCGCGAGCAGCGCGATCCGCAGGTCGACCGACGGCTCGCGGATGAACGGAATGTCCTGGAAGCGCTCCGCGACGAACTCGACCAGCGAGACGCCGAACACGAGTCCCGCGTAGCCGGAGATCGCCGTGATCAGAATCGACTCGAAGAGCACCATGCCGACGAGCGTGAGGGGCGTCGCACCGAGCGCCTTGCGCACGCCGATTTCGCGGGTGCGCTCGGCCACGCTGATCAGCATGATGTTCGAGACGCTGACCATGCCCGCGAGCAGCGTGCCGAGGCTGACGATCCAGACGAAGCCGTTCACCCAGGTGAACACCGTGGTCACCTTCTGAAAGCGTTCCAGGTTGTTCTGCGTGCGCAGGGCCCGCGTGTCGTCGAGCGACACCTGGTGGCGCGCGGCGAGCAGCCGATGCACCTGGTCCTGGACGGCCTTGCTCGCCACGACGTCGGCGTCGCCGACCGTCAGCATCAGCTGGTGGATGCGCGCGGGGTCGTTGTAGACGAGCTGCGCGGTGGTGATCGGCACGTAGATCTTGCGCAGCTCGTTCTCGCCGCCCTCGTCCTTGAAGACTCCGATCACGCGGTACGCGAGGCCGCGGATCATGATCGTCTTGCCGACGGGATCCTCGGTCTTGAAGAGCGCCGTGCGCACGAGCTCGCCGATCACGGCGACCTTGCGCCGCTCGCGCAGGTCGAGCTCGTTGATGTAGCGCCCGCTCGTCATCACGGTCTTCTCGAGGAAGCGCTGATCCGGGTGCGAGCCCAGGATGTCGAACGCAGAACGCCGGTCGCCGTAACGCACGGTGAACTCGCCCCACAGGTGGTAGCGGCCGGTCAGGTGCTCGACGCCGGGCACGCTGCGCCGGATCGTGTCGTAGTCGTCGTTCTTGAAGCGAACGTCGCGCCCGGGCCCGCGGCCCGCGAAGGCCTGCGAAGTGCGGCCGCTCCAGATCCAGATCGAGTTCAGGGCGTCGTCGCGAAACTCGTAAGTGACGCCGTTTTCGAGGCCGCGGCCAGCGCCCAGCAGCACGACCAGCATGCAGGTGCCCCAGGCCACGGAGAGGCCGGTGAGCAGCGTGCGCAGCTTGTTGCGGCGCAGCGTCGAGATCAGCTCGGCGAGTGACTCGGGCCCGAACGTGCGCACGAGCCACGAGAGCAGCGTGCGGCGCGGAGGCGTCCAGGGAGCGCGGGCGGCGGGGGAGTCAGCCGGCATGGCTCCGCGCTTCCGGTTCGATCTGGCCGTCCTTGATGCGGATCACGCGCTGGGTACGCGCGGCGATGTCCGGCTCGTGCGTCACGATCACGATCGTGATCCCGCCGCGATGGATCTCGTCGAACAGATCCATCAGCTGGTACGACGTAACCGTGTCGAGCGCTCCGGTCGGCTCGTCGGCGAGGATGAGCTTCGGCTCGGTGATGAGCGCGCGGGCGATCGACACGCGCTGGCGCTCGCCGCCGGACAGCTCGGAGGGCAGGTGATGGGCACGCGCCTTCAAGCCGACGCGCTCGAGGAACTCGAGCGCGCGCCGGTGGCGGACGCGCCGGGAGACGCCCTGGTAGTAGAGCGGCAGCGCCACGTTCTCGAGCGCGGTCTTGAAGCCGAGCAGGTTGAACGCTTGAAAAACGAAGCCGATGAAGCGGTTTCGGTACTGCGCAGCCAGTCGCTCCGGCAGCGCCTTGATCAGCCGGTCGCCGAGCCAGTATTCGCCGGAATCGTAGTCGTCGAGGATGCCGAGCACGTTGAGCAGCGTGCTCTTGCCCGATCCCGACGAGCCCATGATCGAGACGAGCTCCCCGTCCTCGATCGACAGCTCGATGTCCTTCAGCACGTGGAGCGCTCGATCGCCCGTGCCGTAGCTCTTGTTCAGCCGGGAGAGCCGGATCACGGCCGAGGGATACCACCGATCGGGCGACTCTCCCGCGCTCCCCCGGCAAGAGCGCGGGACTCCTGGAAGCCCGCGTGGGAGCGACAGCAGAAACGATAAGTCACCGCCGCCCGGCCAGAAGATCCCAGAACTACTGGGATTTCAGCATCACTTGATCGAGAAGCTCTTGGATACGGTGACCGGGTTCCCGCTGAACGGGGGGACCTTGGCCTTGCGGAACACGCCGGCGACGCAGCCACCGACCGGTGTTCCCGCAAACGGCGGAGTGCCGACGTTGGCCGTCGTGACCCTACCGCTGGTCGCGAAGGTCACGGTCGCCTTCCCCGAGCCCGTGGGTCCGCCCGGTTTGCCGCAGCCCGCGGCGTTCGAAGCGGCCTGCGTGAGGGCCACCTGGGCTGCAGAGACGCTGAACGGCGCGGTTCCGGCCGAGCTCGGCTCTTCCTTCTTGGGCTCGGTGCCGCCGCTCGACGGTTTCGTCGTCGTGGTTCCGCCGGCTGGTGAGCTCGGCGTCGACGGCTTGGTGCCCGAAGTCCCCGCAACTTTTCCGGGGCTTTCGGTCGAGGAGGCAGCGGGCGCGGCGGAAGCGGGAGCCTTGGGCTCCTCTTTCTCTTCCTTCTTCTCCTCGGCCTTGGGCTCTTCCTTGGCGTCCTTCTTCTCGGGCTCGGCGCTGCCGGCGGCCTTGGCGGAGCCTTCGGGAGTGGCGCCCTCGTCGCCGCGACCACCGCGGCCGATCAGGAGCCCGACCAGGAGCAGGATGACGGCGCCGCCGGCGGCACCGCCGTAAATCAGCAGCTTGTTCGTCGGCTTGGCGGGAGCTCCGCTGGCGTCGAAGCGCGGTGGGGGCGGCTCGGGCGCTGCGGGCGCGGTGAGCAGCGCCTGGTTGGCGTTGAGCGAGAACAGCGGCGAACCGCCGCCGAGCTCGCTTCCGCCCATCGCGAACGGATCCTCGCCTCCCGCGGAGGGTGCTTTCCTCGCGGGAGCAGGGGCCTTCTTTTCGGCGCTCGGACCGCCGCCGCTGAGCCCGCCCTTCAGCGAGTCGAGCGAGAACAAGACCGAGTTCTCGTTCCGCGCGCCGGTCATCTTGTCGTCGTACGCGCTGGTCCCCGCCATCGGGAGGTGAGGTGCGCTCGTAGCGACGTCGTCCTCGTCGGGTCCTTCGGTTGCGTCGAAGAGATCGACACCGCCGCGACCGCCGCCCGCGAGACGAGCCTGACCGCCTCCCGCCGCCGCCGGCGCCGTGACGATCGTCGGTCCGAAGGGGGTCCCGCTGGCCGCCGCCGCTGCAGCCCCGGGCGTGGACAGGAGGCTCTTGAGCTCGGCGGAGTCGAGGATCGGGACCCAATCGGCCATCCCGTCCTTCCAAACGAACGCGTCATTGGTCACCACGCCGGTCTTCCAGCCGTCGATGATCTCCTGCGTGGTCATCGTTCGCTGGTCGGTGTCGCTCAGGTTGACCGACCACGAGGAGCCGGCGCCGGGAGCTGCGGCAGCCGCGGCAGCCGCGGGCGCGGGGGTACCAGCCGCGACCTCGGGCGGGGGTATGGAACTCTGCCCGTCCACGACGATCGGCGTTCCGCAGCTCTTGCAGCGGATCTTGACCTTGCGACCCCGGACTTTCTCGTCCGCGATCGTGTACTTCGCTCCGCACGCCTGGCAGCTGACTTTCATGCTCGGTAGTTCTTTGGGGCCTGGGCGGCTCAGCGCCGGCGGCTGCCCAACTTACAAAAATTCACGCACCACGTGAAGCTTTGCGCGGATTTCGGCCCTAACACTACTCCGACAGTCTTTGGTAGGGCAGATCACGATCGGCGCAGGCCCACGCGACGAAAACCAGCGAGGCCGGCTGACGGCTGTCCCTCCGAACGCGGAGGCCGCAGGGCCTTGCAGCCGTCCGCGGAGCGATCCGGCCCCCGGAACCCGCTTCCAGTTCGGCCCTTCTACCCAAAACCGGCGGAATAGTCCTAACGGCCCTCGGTCAGCGCGGCTTTCCATCAATTGACCTGGACGAGCGCCGCGCCGCATTTGCCACAGAAGCGGCTCTCGCCGGTGAACTGCGTGCCACAAACCGGGCAGATCTTCTGGACCTCGACGCGCGCGCTGGCTCGTGCCGCCGCGTAGACGGCCGGGGGCACGAGCGGCTCGTCGTGTTTGGGGCAAGTCGAGATACCAGGGTCGTAGCCCTGTCCACACACTGGACACACCGCTCCTGACGGACCAAGTGCGCCGCTGGTTTCGAGCGGGACGAGTCGGTTGCCGTCGACCGCGCAGAATTGTGCGTGTGGCGGATACTCTTCCCGACACGTCGGGCAGACCATCGGCTTCGGCGCCGGGGCGGGGCGCGGGGAGGCGCGCGGCGAGTCGGGGCGCGCAAGGGAGCGCTTGCGACCACGCCGCACGAGG
>DASXWF010000991.1:0-4664 GCA_036503835.1 Polyangiaceae bacterium
GCCTTCAACCCGACGGCGTCGAAACCTGGTGGATCGCGATCGGCGCCGAGCGTCCTCGGCGGATCCGGCTCGAACCCGCCAGCGGCCTTCAGTGCCGAGAGCGTCGACGTGACCCGCCGCAACGTGGCGTCACTCGCGCCGTGGCCCGCGTCCGTAAGAAGCTTGGCTGCGCGAGCCGTGAGCTTCGAGGTGACCTTGCGGTGCTCCGCCGCCGCCTCGAGCTCACCTCGCCGTACCCGTGCGGCGGTTTCGAAGAGTTCGTCGAAGTCGTCGCTCGCCTCTACGTAGAGCTGGTTGACGGCCCAAACCGAGACACTCGGGCGGGCGTGTTTGGCGAGCAGGCTCGATCCGGCCTTGTCCCCCGCCGCCGCGAGCTCGGCTGCAAGGCGCTTGCGCTCCGCGACGAATTGGCCGAGCGGAACGTGCCGGAGCTCGACCAGGGCATCGTCGTACCGCGACATGCCTGCAAAGAATGCGCTCTCGGACCGCATTCGGCCAGAGCAGTTCCGCAAGCGCTGAATCCCGCGTACCGAGCCGGCTTGCCCGCGCAATCCTCACTCGATAGCCCCGCGCCGCCCGAGCAGCGCGGGACCGAGCGCCGAGCAGACAGGAGCTCCGATGCGGCGGATGGTTGCGAACCGCCATGGGCGCTCTGACGAGCGCCGCAGGGGAAGGCAAGAACTCAGCCGCGGTAGTACGCGCGACGCTTTGGCGCTGAACAAGCGGTTCCGCGCGAAGCGCTCCGACCGGGTCCATATCCGCGCGAAGGGCGCCGTGTTATCGCCGCGTCAGTTCATGGCAGCAAAGAAGAAGTCGCCGGCGCGGGTCGGAGCGGCGGCGTCGAAGAAACCGTCACGTCTCCGCGCCGAGCGCAACAAGCCGCAACCGCAGAAGCCGCAACCGCAGAAGCCGCAACCGCAGAAGCCGCAACCGCAGAAGCCGAACGTCGCGGGAGAGTCACATTCCCCGCCCTTCCTGGTAGCCGGTGTCGGCGCGTCCGCCGGCGGCATGCAGGCCTTCTCGCGCATGCTGGCACCCATCGACGCGAACGCGCGGCTCGCGATCGTGCTCGTGCAGCACCTTTCGCGCTCGCACCAGAGTCTGCTCGCCGAATTGCTGAGTGCCAAGACCTCACTTCGGGTGGCCGAAGCAAACGACCAGCAGCGTATCGAGCCGGGGCACGTGTACGTGATCCGCCCCGACACGCGCATGACGGTCGTGGACGGCCACCTGCGCGTGAGCCAGCGACCGCTCGACGGCGTCCCGGACGCGCCGGTGGACCGATTGTTCGAATCGCTGGCCGACGAATACAAAGAGAAGGCGCTCGGTGTCGTGCTCTCCGGCAGCGGTCACGACGGCGCCGCGGGCGCGCGCGCGATCAAGGCCGCCGGCGGCATCGTCTTCGTCCAGGATCCGCAGGAAGCTCAGGTCGACGGCATGCCGCGGGCCGCCCTGATGAGCGATTCCGCGGATCTGGTCCTGCCGGCGCAACAGATTGCCGCCGAGCTGATGCGTCTCGCCCAGCACCATTTCTTCCACGTGGCCGGTCGCGGGCACGCGAACGAGGAGGATTCGGAGGAAGAAGGGACGGAGCTCCGACCCGTTTTCCAGGTGCTGCGCCGCGCTACGGGCGTGGACTTCACCCACTACAAGCCCCCCACCATCCAGCGCCGAATCCGCCGGCGCATGGCGCTGCATCGCCTGCAGGACCTGAGCGAGTACGTGAAGCTCCTGCAGCAAAACCCCGGCGAGGTCGAGAACCTCCACGACGACATCCTGATTCACGTCACGGGCTTCTTCCGCGAGCCTGAATCGTTCGTGGCTCTTCAAGAGAACGTGTTTCCCGAGATCGCGAAAGAGCACCAGAACGGGGGGACCATCCGCGCCTGGGTGCCCGGCTGCTCGTCGGGCGAAGAGGCCTACTCGCTCGCGATCGCCCTGCTCGAGTACCTGGACGACAGGAACGACATTCAGATCCAGGTCTTCGGCACGGACGTGAGCCAGAAGATGATCGACCGCGCTCGCAGCGGCATCTATCCGCAGTCGGCGCTCGCGGGCATGCCGCCCGAACGCGTGCGCCGCTTCTTCGCCAGTTTCGACGGCGGTTACCGCGTCAGTACCACCGTGCGCGAGCGCTGTGTCTTCGCGCGGCAGGACATCACGCGCGACCCGCCGTTCTCGAAGCTCGACATCGTGCTCTGCCGCAATCTGCTCATCTACCTCGGGCAGCCGCTGCAGCGCCGCGTGGTCGGCATCTTCCACTACGCCCTCAACCCGAACGGTTTCCTGGTGCTCGGCCGATCCGAGACCATCGGCTCACACGGCGACCTCTTCAGCGTGAGCGATCCGCGCTGGAAGATTTACCGGCGCAAACCGGGCACCCAGCCGCCGCGCGACATGGAGTTCGGCTCACCGAGCCTCGCGTTGCAGCCGCCCCTCGCCACGCTCGCTAGCAAGCAACAGGCCCGAAACCGCCAGGAGCTCGACATCCAGGGTGAGGCAAATCGCCTCTTGCTCGATCGCTACGCGCCCCCGTCCATCGTCGTGGACGACGACGCCCGCATCGTACGCTCCAGGGGGCGTACGGCACGCTACCTCGAGCTCCCGAACGGCGATGCGACTCTGGACGCCTTGAAGATGGTGCGCGCCGGGCTACTCTCGCCGCTACGGAACGCGCTTCAGGAAGCACGCACCCGGGGCGCGACCGTACGGAAAGAGGGACTTCGCATTCGTATGGACGGCACGGCTCACCGCCTGAGCCTCGAAGTCACGCCCATCGGCAAGGCCGACAACCGCCATTTCCTCGTTCAGTTCGAGGAGGCTCCCGGCGCGCCCACCTCCGCGAAAGGACCGCGGCTCGTCACCCGCGACCCTTCGCGACCCGACCCTGCCGTCGTTCAGCTCGAGGAAGAGTTGAGCGCGACGCGGCAGCACCTTCAATCGATGATCCAGGATCTGGAGGCGGCCAACGAGGAGCTCCAGTCGGCGAACGAAGAGATCCTCTCGAGCAACGAGGAGCTGCAGTCCACGAACGAAGAGCTCGACACGGCGCGCGAGGAGCTGCAGTCCACGAACGAGGAGCTCAGCACCGTCAACGACGAGCTCCAATCGCGGAACATTCAGCTCACCGAATTGAACAGCGACCTCGTGAACCTGCTCGCCAGCGTCCAGATCCCGATCGTGATGGTCAGCGCCGACCTGAAGATCCGCCGTTTCACGCCCGCCGCGGAGCGCCTGCTCAATCTGATTCCGTCCGACGTTGGCAGGCCGATCGGTCACATCAAGCCCAACATCCGCTGCCCCGAGCTCGAGAGCATCATTCGCGAGGTCGTGGACACGGTCAGCGTGCGGGAACGCGAGGTGAACGACGCGGACGGCAACGTGTTCATCCTGCGCATCCGACCGTACAAGAGCGTGGAAAACCGCATCGAGGGCGCAGTGCTCGCGCTGTTCGACGTCTCGGCCGCCCTGCAGCTCGCGCGCGAGACCGGCGAAGCCATCATGTCCCGCTTGCAGGAAGCGGCGCTCCTGCTCAACCCCGAGATGATAATCCAGCGCGCGAATCACGTCTTCTACGAGACGTTCAAGTCCTCACCGCGCGAAACGGAGGGGCGGCGCATCTTCGAGCTCGATTCCGGTAGCTGGGACATCCCGGGTCTCCGGCAGCTGCTCGAAGACGTGCTGCCGAAGCAGCGCACCTTCGAAGGCTTTCCCGCCGAGCAGACCTTCCCCAACCTCGGACACAAGAAGATGCTGATCGACGCCCGTCAAATCGAGTCGAACCGCCTCGGCATGATCCTGCTCGTCATCCGGGAGGCCAGCGGATGAAGCGGGGCGGCCTTCGCCGCGAGGCGCGCTCGCGAAAGGGAGCGCCCGCAGGGGTAGCAGGGGAAAATGAGAAGCAGGGCGGACCGTCGAGCGGCGCGAGGAAGAAAGCCCGCGCCAGCGCCGGCAAAACGGGGAAGAGCAAGCTCGGAGCAACGCCGGGCCCCGACCTGGAACGCAGGCTCGTCGAGCTCGAAGCGGACAACCGCTGGTTGCGTTCTCGAAGCAAGGAGCTCGAGGCGGAGCGCGACGAGTACCAGGAGCTCTACCAAATCGGCCCGCTCGCGGCCGTCACGCTCGACGCCTCGTACAGCATCCACCGGCTCAACCACGCGGCCGCGCTGCTGCTCCACGACGTACCCGAGCGCATCTATCACCGAAATTTCCGGAGCTTTCTGAGCGCGGAGTCCCGTCCCCTGTTCTCGCAACACCTGGCGCGGGTCGCAGGCCGGGGGTCGATCGAGTCGGTGCGCCTGCGAGTCGAACCGGCGCCGGACGAAAGCTTCCCCGTCGAGATCTGGACGCGCGTCGCCCCGTTCCGCGGCATCTTCGAGATGCGCATCGTGGACCTGACCGAGCAGGAGCGGCTCGAGGAGCAAGCTCTCCGCCTGAGCGAGTCCGAGCGCGAGGCGCGCGAGGAAAGCGCCGCCAAGGACAAGTTCATCGCCGTCCTGAGCCACGAGCTTCGCACGCCGCTCACTCCCGTCCTCGCCGCCACCTCCGCGCTGCAGCGAAAACGGCTCGCGCCCGAGCTCTCGGACGTATTCCGGATGATCGAGCGCAACGTCTCCGCCGAGGCGCGCCTGATCGACGACCTGCTGGACGTGAATCGCATCGTG
>DASXWF010000992.1:0-3401 GCA_036503835.1 Polyangiaceae bacterium
CGCCGCGACGCCGGCCGAAGCGCTCCGCAACGTCGTGGTGACGCTGCTCATGTCCCCGCGCTTCGTGAACCACCTCGAAATCGACGGCACCGAGATCAGCGATCGCGGCGACTACCTCGCGCTGAATCCGTACGAGGTCGCCTCCCGCCTCTCCTACACGTTCTGGCAAACGCTGCCCGACGACGAGCTCTTCGCCGCCGCCGAAGACGGCTCGCTCGAAACCGACGACGGCTTCGAAGAACAGCTGAACCGCGTGTTCGCCGACCCACGCACGCAAGAGACGATCTGGCACTTCTGGAACGAGTGGTTCCGCTTCGATGCCTTCACGGGGTTCTCGTCCGAGCGCCCCGCGTTCCAAGCCCTGGCCGAGGGCGAGTCGCTCGGGGAGGACGGCCACGATCACTGGGGCGACATGGTGCAGGAGATCCGCGACCTCACGGACCTCTACACCTGGCAGCAGCCGGGAACCTACGGCGACTTGATGACCTCCCCGCTCTCTGTCACGCGCTCCGCCGACCTCGCGCGCCTCTACGGCGTACGGGCCTGGAGCGGTAGCGGCGACTACCCCACCTTGCCCGAGGGCACGCGCCAGGGCCTGTTGCTGCGTGCCGCGATGCTGGTCTCGAGCCTCGAGACCACGAATCCGTTCCACCGCGGCGCGCTGATCCGGCGCGCCATTCTGTGCGAGAACCTGCAGCCGCCCGATCCGACCGCGCTGCCGAGCGGCTCGCTCGATCCGCCCCCGGTGAGCGACGCGCTCACCACACGCGAGCGCTTCGAGAACAAGGTCGCAGGCAACCCGCTCTGCTCCGGCTGCCACTCCGGCTTCAGCGACATCGGCTACGCGCTGGAGGCGTACGACTCGATCGGCCGCTTCCGCACGGAGGAGAAGGTATTCGACGAGCAGACCGGCGACTTGCTCGCCACGTTGCCGATCGACACGGTGGCCGAGGTGCTGCTCGACGAAGCCGAGGAGCCCGTCCTCGTCTCCGGCCCGATCGAGCTCACGGAGCAGTTTCTCGCGAGCGGCAAGGTCGAGGCCTGTCTGTCCGCCAACTACTTCCGTTTCGCGCTCCGCCGCGATCCCACCTCCGACAGCGCGGACGCATGCGTGTTCGAGCGCATGCGCACGCAGCTGGTCGCGCCGGGCGTTGGCCTGGCCGAGGTGCTGAAGGGCATTGCCGCGGAGCCCGATTTCCGCAGTCGAAAAGTGGGTGCCCCATGAGTCGCAACTTCTTCCCCGGTCGAACGTCACGCCGAGCGGTCCTGCGCGGCGCGGCGGGCGCCGTGCTCGGTTTGCCGTTCCTGGAGTCGCTGCTGCCGCGCGAAGCCCTGGGCCTATCAGCCACGCCGCCGAAGCGCTTCATCGTGCTGAAGTCGTTCAGCACGCAGCTGGTGAAGGAGTGGTATCCGCGCTTCACCGGCAACGGCTACCAACTGAAGGACAGCAAGTACTCCGACAGCAGGGCCGACGGCACCACTCTCCTCACGCAGAAGCTGGTTTCGGGCGAGAACTTCACGTGGGCTCCGCTCTCCGATTTCGAGACCGACGACGGCATCTCCGGCATTCTCGGGCCGGCGTTGAACCCGTTCCTCGACAAGCTCACGTTGATCCGGGGGCTCGACTTCTTGCCGGCGGTCAACCACAACTACGGCGGCCTGCTCGGGAATTTCTCGTCCTGCACCGCGGCGACGCCGTGTGACGCCGACAGCATCGACGACGTCCCCACCATCGACCAGGTGATGGCGTACTCGAACAAGGTGTACCCGAGCACCCCCGGCCTCCGCTACCTGCACGTCTCGCAGGGCGTGAGCGATTCGATGTCGTATTCGGATCTCGGCAAGGTCGGCAATCGCGTCGAGCAGCTGAAGGCTCGCACGAATCCGCGCGATGCGTTCAACGACGTCTTCGGCACCTTCACGCCCCCCGGGGAGGAGCCGATGACCAACGACCGCGACAAGCTCCTGGTCGACCGCGTCTACGCCGACTACGTCGCGCTGCGCGGAAACAGCCGCCTCTCGGCCGACGACAAGGTGCTCGTCGAGCAGTACGTCAACTTCGTCGCCGAGCTCCAGGCGAAGCTGACGGTCACGCCGACCATGTCGTGCACGCCGCCGGCCGAGCCCGAATCGCTCGCCAACAACAGCGGCCTCGACCGCAACGACATTACGAAGAAGTGGGATCTCTTCCTCGACGTCGTCGCTGCGGCGGTGATGTGCGACCGCACGCGCGTCGTCACCATCGGCGTTCACAAGGCGCTCGGCCCCGGCCCCGACTCGGGCGACGACACCCTCGTCGGGCACTACCACTCGGAAGACGCGAGCGGAGGAACCTGGCACGGCCTCGCGCACGACTTCAGCAACGCGAATTCACGCCGCATGCTGAAGGGCATCAACGCCTGGATCGCGGCTGAAGTCTTCGCGAAGCTGATCTCCAAGCTGGACGTACCCGAGGTCGGAGACAGCACTTACCTCGACAACTCGCTCGTCTACTGGGGCAACGAGCTCGGCTTCAATCACATCGCGTACAGCGTACCGTGCTTGCTCGCGGGCAGTGCCGGCGGCTTCATCCAGCCGGGCCGCTACCTCGACTACATCGATTGGGACGGCCGCGCCTACTTCTCGCAAGAAGACGGCAACGTGATCCAGGGCCTCCCGCACAATCGCTTCCTCGTCACCGCGCTCCAGGCCATGGGGCTTTCGCCCACCGACTACGAACGCGACGGCCAGCCCGGCTACGGTTCCACCAGCGTGAGCGGCCGCTCCAGCAGCACCTGGGCGGTCGACTACGACCTGGACGCCGTCGGCGACATCCTCCCCGGCATCCGCGGCTAGCCTGGCACTCCCGGACGGCATTGCTCCACGCTGCTTGGCGAGCCACCTCGCGTGCTCGGATGCTCTGACTCCAAAAGACCTACCCGGAGGCTGCTGAGCAACTGGGGCAGGCGTCCGCCGGGCCGGATTTTGTATATACATTTCTGACGGCAGTGAGACTCCTGCTGGTTCGGGGGCCCGAATCAGAGGCTGAATGCTCGACGCGCGCTGGGAAGCGAGCGACGAGCGGGCGTTGCCGTTCGGCGATGTCCTGGAAACGCTCGACATGGTGGGCAAGCTCGGCTGGTTCTGGCAGGCGGGACCAAGCAGATTCCGGATCGATGCCGGGCCGCGCGCCGGAGCCGGTATCGTCGTTCAGAGGTCGCCGCGCACCTCTTGGACAAAGACGGCGTGACTGGTTTTTCGAGTGCCCCATCCGGCTGGGTGAGGCATCTTGGGAGATCTAGATGCCCCGACGGAGCCTCAGGAAACTTGGAAGCCCGGGCCTTTGCGCTACGGTCCTCGGCGTTGTTCTTTTTGCGAGCTGCAGTGGGGTGAGCTCCGAGCCGCTCGGTCGCGGTAAAGCA
>DASXWF010000993.1:0-2849 GCA_036503835.1 Polyangiaceae bacterium
CGCCGCCCGAGCTCGTCCGTGATCTGGACGATGCCGCGGCTGCCGGACACGCCGGTCAGCCAGCTGGAGCGCTCGGGCGGGAACCTCGAAAGATCGAGGAGCGGTGCGCGCCCGTTGAGCTCCGGTGCGCGCGCGACGAGCGAGACGCGAGCCCGCGCGTCCACGACGCTGCGGTTCGCCGCGGCGACGAAGGACTGCACCTCGCTGTACTCGATCAGGCGATCGCCGTTCACGTCCGCGGCGCCGCGCAGCGCGGAGAGCAGCTGGTGGGTGAAAACGCCGTGGCCGATGGCGTCCCACTCGTGCGCCTGCGCGTATCGGCTCGAAACCAGGATCGCCCCGGCGTTCGGGAAGCGAGCGAGCGTCGACCGCGCGACGAGGCTGCTCGCCACTTCGGGCACGACGTCGACGGCCTCGGCGTACGAGTCGCGCGGTCGCACGATGGACTCGGCGTGACAGGCGTCGATCAACAGGTGCACGTACGTCGCCCCGAGCCGCGCGAGCACGCGTTCGTAGAGGTAGCGACGGCTCAGCGCGCCGTCCGAGAGCGCGAGCCCCGGCTCGCCTCGATACGACGTGCTGCCGTGGCCGCTGAAGAACAGCCACACGACGCTCTGATCCCCGCGCGCCCGGTCCCTTCGCACCTCCTCCGCGATGGCGGCGACGGCTTGCTCGACCGAGGCGAGTGTCGGGGGCGCCGCGGCCGCCACGAGGCGCGGATACAGCGCCTGCGTCGTGGCATCCATCGTGGCGAGCAGGTGCAGCGAAGCCGCCGCCTCCCCGAGCAGCGTGCTCATGGCCGCAGCGTCGTCGTCGGCATACTTGAGGGGGACCACCGCGGACGAGGGTCCCTCGTCGCCCCCGGGGAAAACGCCGTTGTTGCCGATGACCAGCGCGTGCAGCCGCGCGGCGGCGCCCGCCGGAGCGGCGAGCACGAGCGAGAGCAGCACCAGCGACGCTCGCAACCAGACAAAACGTAGACTCATGGCTGCGGCTGCCCTCGAACCAGGGGCATGAGCTCTGGCGATGGTCCGTAGCAACTCCACCAACTCCGCGCTCACCCTATGCTCGGGAGCGGCGTCCCGCAAGGTCGCCCAACCTGCCCGTCCCGTCGGAAATCCTCCGTAGGAACTCGCGGGCTGCGCGGCGAAAAATAGTGCGACCCGACGTCGCGACTCGTTCGTAGGAGCGACTTCGAGTTCGACTGAACTGCGGGTCAGGCGTGTTTCGTGACGCGTCCGGCGTGGATCGTGACCGAGTGGCTCGTCTCAATTCGAGCCAGCGGCGCCCTGCTCGACCTCGCCGCTTGACGGGGGACGCCTTCGTCCGAAGGTTGAGCCCATGGTCCTTTCCGCCGCGTCGCGTCGAGCCGAACCCGGGCCGTCGGTGCTCGCGTGAAGCGAACGCTGGTCTGGTTCCGCGGCAAGGATCTGCGAGTGGCCGATCACCGCCCGCTCGCGTCGGCGCTCGCGCAGGGCGAGGTGGTTCCGCTGTTCGTGCTCGACCCGTACTTTTTCGCCCCCGAGCGGGCGCGCCGCATTCCTCATCGCATGCAGTTCTTGCTCGAGTCGATCGCGGAGCTCGGCGCGACGCTTGCGCGCCTCGGCTCGCGGCTCGTGCTGGTCGCGGGCAAGAGCGTCGACGTCGTGCCGGCGCTCGCGGCGCGTTTTCGCGTGGATCGCGTGGTCGGACAGCGCTGGACCGAGCCGGTCGGGCGCGAACGCGATCGCAGGATTGCCGCGGCGCTCACGGTTCCGTTCGAGCTGTTCGAGGGCGAGCTGCTGCACGCGCCCGGCACGCTGCGCACGCGGCAGGGCACGCCGTACGCGGTGTTCACGGCATTCGCGCGCGCCTTCGCGACGGAAGTCGAGATCGAGGCGCCGCTGCCCGCTCCGGAGCGCTTGCCGCCGCTGCCCGCGGGGCTCGACTTCGAAGCCGCGCGCGTGCCGGCGCTCGAAGAGCTCGGGATCACGCGCAATCCGGGCCTGCTCCCGGGCGGTGAAGCAGCCGCGCGCGACCGGCTCGAACGCTTCCTCGGCGGGCCCGGCGAGCAATACGCGGAAGGCCGCGATCGGCTCGGCCTTCCGGGCACGAGCCGCCTCTCGCAGGATCTGAAGTTCGGTACGCTGTCACCCCGCGGCGTCTGGCACGCCGTCGGGTCGCTCGCGGCGCGCGCCCCGGCGGCGTTGCGCGCATTCCGCAACGAGCTCGTCTGGCGCGAGTTCGCGCATGCCTTGCTCTGGGAACGCCCGTCCCTTCTGTCGGAGCCGTTCCGCCCGGCCTGGCAAGGCTTCCCGTGGCGCGACGACGAGGCCGCGTTCCGGGCTTGGTGCGGCGGCAACACCGGCTACCCGATCGTCGACGCCGCGGCGCGCCAGCTGCTCGGTGAGGGCTTCGTTCACAACCGGGCGCGCATGATCGCGGCGAGCTTTCTCACGAAGCACCTCCTGGTCGACTACCGGCTCGGTGAAGCGCACTACCTGCGCTTCCTGACCGACGGCGATGCGGCGCAGAACAACGCCGGCTGGCAATGGTCGGCCGGGTGCGGCACCGACGCGCAGCCCTACTTTCGCGTCTTCAACCCCGTGACGCAGGGACGTCGCTTCGATCCCGGCGGCGACTACGTGAGACGCTGGGTGCCCGAGCTCGCCGCGCTGCCGGCCGAGCACATCCACGCTCCGTGGGAAGCGCCGCCGCTCGTCCTTGCGGCCGCCGGCGTCGTGCTCGGTCGCACCTACCCGCAACCGATCGTCGAGCACGCCGAAGCGCGTACGCGCTACCTGGCCGTGGCCGAGAGTTTCCTGAGGCGTCGCTAAGCGGGATATGAATCATTCAGAATTTTTGCTGCT
>DASXWF010000994.1:0-11700 GCA_036503835.1 Polyangiaceae bacterium
CGGAACCGCCGTTCGCCCTCCCCGAGCTGCCCGCGCCGCCCGTGGCGCCGGTGCTCGCGCGGCCGGAAGTTCCGCCGTCACTGGTACCCGCCGAGCCTCCGGGCGTCCGACCAGCCGAGCCGGCGCTCCTTCCCCCATTTCCAGCCGAGGCGTCCGGGTTTGCTCCGCTTTCGCCGCCCTGGCACGCGGAACCCGCGAGCGCGAGGAGCATCCAGAGACTCGAACGACCGTGGTTTCTCGGGATCGTACGCAGCATCGTCTGTCTTCGAACGTACCCCGCGGCGCGCGGGTCGGCTCAGAAGCCAAGAGCGCGCGCGAAGGTACGAAGACCGTTCGGCGCGCTGCTCGCGTCGTCAGTGAAGCGCGACCCCGTAGGCCCCGGTCTTGGCATCGGCTACTCTGCGGCGCGAAAGCGGGCAGGGGTACTGTGAGAGGAGACAATCGAAGATGCGAATTTCATGGATGCTGATGACGGCGGCGCTCGTGACGGGGATCGCTGGTTGCAAGAAGATCGAGGGGATGGCGGACGCGGTCAAGGCCCAGGCGAACGGGGACCCGGCCAAGAGCAGCGCCGCCAAGCAATCGATGGGTCACTACGCCGAAGGCTTCAATGCGCTCATCAGCTCACCGCAGGAAATGGTCAAGCGCTACATGAACGAGTTTCCGCAGGAGGGGCCGGAAGACGGAAAGAAGTATCACCTCTTCCCGCAACACACCTCCGCGGAAACCAAGATCGGCGAGGCGAAGAAAGAGTTCGCCGCCGCGGCGAAGAGCGCGCCGGACTCCCTCAAGCACCTCGAGCCGCTCGCGACGGCGACCGTCGCCGACATCGAGAAGGTCGCCGCCGTCTACAAGTCCGCGTACGCCTACTACCAGGCGGAGGACTTCAAGGACGACAAGGGCGCGAAGGGCAAGCAGATCCACGCGGATTTTCTGAAAGCCTCGGCCGCGTTCCGTGAAAACATCGACAAGTTCGAGAACGCGCTCTCCGAAATCGAAGGCAAGCAGGCCGACGAGGAGCTGAAGGAGTACGCGGACAAGGAGACGTACAGCCACCAGTTCCGCTTCTTCAATCGCCAGGCCAACAAGCTCATCAACGCCAAGCCCGAGGGCTATCTGGCGGCGTATCCGGCGGTCGAATCGGCTTACACGGGGCTCGAGACCTTCGCCAAGGCCAAGGGCGCCGCGCAGCCTGCCTTCAAATCGTACGCCGACGCCGCGGAGCGGTTCTTCGCCGAAGCGAAGAAGTTGAAGCGCGGCATCGAGGCGAAGGACAAGGAAGAGCAGCTCGACTCGATCCGAGACACCTTGACGAGCAACTACAACACGCTCGTCAACATCTCGAACTCGCTGCGCCAGCTCGAAGCGAACAATCTCTTGAAGTAGCGAGCTCTTGCTCCGCGCCCGCGGCGCTCCTGCGTCGCGGGCGCGCGTGCGGCAGCGCTCGCGAATGGCTGGAACGACTTTCGACGTTCAGACGGCGCCGGCCGTGCGTGCCGCGAGGGCGGCGACGAGCGCCTTGCCGACTCCGTGCGCCGACTGGGGGTTCTGTCCCGTGACCAGGCGCCCGTCGACCTCCACGCGCTCCGTGAACGGAATCAGGTTCTTGCGGTAGGTGGCGCCACTCCGTTTGAGCTCGTCTTCGAGCAGGAAGGGCATGAGCTTCTTGCTGCCGTCGAGCGCGTCCTCGAAGTTCGAAAAGCCCGTCACGGTCTTGCCTGCGACGATGCGGCGTCCGGCAGAGTCGGTGGAGTCGATGAAGCCGCTCACGCCGTGGCAGACGCCGCTCAGGTAGCGGCCTTCCGAGTAGAGCTCGCCGATGAGCCTCTGCAGGGGCGCCGACTGGCGGAAGTCGAACATCGTGCCGTGCCCCCCGGAGAGGTAAAGGGCGGCGTAGTCTCGGGGATCCACGTCTGCGGCGCGCAGGGAGGCGCCGAGCTTCTCCAGGAAACCGGCGCTGTTCATGTAGCGGGCGTTCACCGGATCGCTCCGCACCTGGGCCTCCAGGCTCTTTCGGCGCTCGTCGATCGGGATCTTGCCGCCGAGCGGGCTCGCGAGGTCGTAGCCGAAGCCGGACCCCTCGATCACGTCGAGGAAATGGGTGAGCTCGGAGAGCCAGAGGCCCGTCGGCTTGCCATGGAGAAGGGGGGCGGCGTTGGTGGCAATGGCCAGGATCTTTTCCATCCGTGCGGTGCTCTGTACCTTCCGGGAGGATAGGTCCGGCCGCGCCGTCCGACACGGCTCGCGCCCGGAATTTCTCTTCGGACAGGAGTTCAACAATCCCGCTCGCGTCGACCCGTTTCGTCGAGGTGTTCTGCGCCGTAGTGGAGGCGGGCAACTACACGCAGGCCGCCATCGAGCTCGGTCTCACGAAGGCCGCCGTGAGCAAGGCCGTGGCGCGCCACGAGGCGGTCCTCGGGACACGGCTCTTCCGGCGTACGACGCGCAGCATGCAGCTGTCCGACGCCGGGCGCGTGTACTTCGAGCGCTGCCGCCAGGCGCTCGGGCTGCTCGCCGACGCGGAGCGCTCGCTGTCCCAATACCAGAAGGAACCGGAGGGGCTCGTACGCATCAGCGTCCCGACGACCTACGGGCACTACCGCGTGCTGCCGCTCGTCGAGGAGTTCACCACCCGCTACCCGCGCATCGCGCTCGAGGTAGACGTGTCGAACGAGAACGTGGATCTCGTCGCCGGTCGCGTCGACCTCGCCGTGCGCATGGGGGAGATCGACGACTCGTCCCTGATCGTCCAGAAGCTCGAGGATGCGCCGATCGGCGTCTTCGCGAGCCCGGCTTATCTGAACCGCCACGGCACGCCGCGCGATCTTTCCGAGCTCGACCGGCACACCTGCATCGGCTTCTTGCGGCCCAGCACCGGACGCGCGCTGCCGTGGGGTTTCGTCGACTCGGAGGGCAAGCCGTTCCAGCTCGCGCCGAGCAAGATGCTGCGCTGCTCCGGCGACTTCCTCGGCTGCGTGACGCTCGCGCGAAACTCCGCGGGGCTCGTGCAGTCCTACTACTACGTCGTCGAAGACGACGTGCGCGAGGGCCGGTTGGTCGAAGTGCTGCGTCCTTTCGCGGGACGGAGCCGCCCCTTTTCCTTGCTGCGGCCGCCGGGGCAGAGCCAATCGCTCGCCGTGCGCACGTTCGCTGACATGCTCGTCGAACGCTGTGCCGGTCGCAGGACCTGGTGACGAATTTCTTACGCTTGTGCAGAGCCGGACGCGTTGGTAAAGAGGACCTGGCGCGCCTGATGTTGCGAAAGGCGCCGTTTCGATTCCGATGCGGGCAACGAACGAGGCGGGTCGGCCGAGTCTGACACCGGGCGGCCGTCAATGGACCGTGCGGCAGTGGCTCGTGCTCGCCCTGGCCTGCGGGATCGGCACGTTGCTCGGCCTCGGCGGGTTCGTATTCCGGTACGCCGAGGGGCTCTCGTACTTCGGGACCGAACCCGAGGCCTGCGTGAACTGTCACATCATGCGCCCGCAGTACGACGGCTGGCAGAAGGGCAGCCATCACGCCGTCGCTGTCTGCATCGACTGCCACCTGCCTCACGACTTCGTGCCGAAGTACGTGGCGAAGACCGAGAACGGCTACCGTCACGGCAAGGAATTCACGCTGCAGACCTTCGCCGAGCCGATCACGGTGAAGGCGCGCGGGCGCGAGATCTTGGAGGAGAATTGCGTGCGCTGTCATCAGGCGCTCGTGGCGGAGCTTTCGCCCACGGCGGCCGACCAGAAAAAATCCATTTCGTGCGTGCGTTGTCACGCGACCGTCGGACACGGCGACACGGCGCGCTGGGGCGGACGGCTGACGGTGGGAGAGCTCGAGGTAGGTCATGAGTGAATCGAACTGGATGAGTTTTCTCACGAGCCGGAAGGGCCTCGTCGTGTTGATCGCGGCGGTCGCGGCCGTGACGGCGGGCCTCACGGCGCTCCTCACCAACATCTTCCAGAAGAAGGTGGAGCAGCAACGGCCCTACGTGCGGGTGGTCGAGGTCGGCGAGAACGACACGGACGCCGCCAAGTGGGGGCGGAACTGGCCGGCGCAGTACGACGGTTACAAGCGCACGGCGCTCCCCACGAAGACCCGCTACGGCGGACACGCCGGGAGCGAGGCCTTGCCCGAAGAGAAGATCGTGCGCGATCCCTGGTTGAAGCGCATGTTCCTGGGCTACGCCTTCTCCATCGATTACCGCGACCGGCGCGGGCACGCTTACATGCTCTCCGATCAGGAAGGAACCGAGCGGTTGAAGAAGCCGCAGAGCGGTTCGTGCCTGCATTGCCACGCTTCCATCATGCCGCTCTATCGCGAGCTCGGCGGCGGCGACGCCATGAAGGGGTTCGAGCAGACGTTCCAGTTCAGCTATCAGGAGCTGAACAAGAAGCTCCACGACTCGGGGCACGGCGGGCCGCTCAGCTGCGTCGACTGCCACGAGCCGAAGGAAATGGGCTTGCGCGTCACCCGTCCCGGGTTCATCACCGGCATCCGCGCGCTCGCGGAATCGGACGCGCCGGTGCCCGGGTTGCCCTCGATCGCGATCTGGCGCTCCGGCAAGCGCGAAAAGCCCTACGATCCGAACGTCGACGCGTCGCGTAACGAGATGCGCTCGTTCGTGTGCGGCCAGTGCCACGTCGAGTACTACTGCGCGAGCAAGATGAAGCTCACGTTCCCGTGGGGCAAGGGCCTCCGCGCCGAAGACATCGAGGCCTTCTGGGACGAGACGAAGTTCGCCGACGGCAAGCAATTCTCCGATTACTCGCACGCCGAGACGGGCGCCCCCGTGCTGAAGGCGCAGCACCCGGAGTTCGAGCTCTGGAATCAGGGCATTCACGCGCGGAGCGGCGTCGCGTGCGCGGACTGCCACATGCCGTACATGCGCGAAGGCGCCACCAAGGTGAGCGATCACTGGGTGCGGAGCCCCCTACTCAACGTGAACCGCGCGTGTCAGAGCTGCCACCGCGCGGGCGAGGAAGAGCTGAAGAGCCGCGTGGAGGCGATTCAGGAACGCGCGCACTCGCTGCTGCAGCGGGGCGGCGTCGCGATCGTCGCGCTGATCGATGCTCTGAAGGCGGCGAAGGACGCCGGCGCTTCCGACGAACGGCTGGAGACGGCCCGGCGCCTCCAGCGCCGCGCGCAATGGCGGCTCGACTTCATCGCCGCCGAGAACAGCATGGGGTTCCACGCTCCGCAGGAAGCCGCACGCGTGCTCGCCGAGGCCATCGACTACGCACGCCAGGGCGAGCTCGCCGCGCGCGGGCTCCTGTCGCCGGCGGAGGTCGAGGCCGCCCTCGCCGGTGCCGCGGCGCCGCCGGGTTCGGCGGTTCCAGCGGGCTCGGGTGTTCCCGTGGGTTCGGGTGTTCCCGTGGGCTCGGGTGCTCCGGCGCGACCGGCGCGACCGGCGCCCCCGGCGAGCGCGCGGCCGGCGGCATCGGCTCCCTAAAGTCAGGCGCGCCGCAACGTGAACACGGGCAGCTCCGGGCGGCAGCCGAAGCGCGCGGGCGCCACGCTCATGCCGGTGCCGCGGCTCACGTAGGCGCGACCGAACGGAAGATCGTACCAGCCCGAGACGAAACGCCCGCTGCCGGGCGGTAGGAATGGCGTGAGCGAGCCGACGCGCACCTGTCCGCCGTGCGTGTGGCCGGCGAGCGACAGATCGAAACGTTCGACTCCTGCGGGTACGCGATCGAACAGCTCGGGGCAGTGCGTCGCGAACACGCTGACGGGAGCTTGCCGTCGCTTCGACAAAGCCGTCTCGAGCCGGGCGCGGCGGGTGAGGGAGTCGTCGGTCGTCACGACGCAGAGGCCCGACTCGGGGCAGTGAGCGTCGTTGCCGAGCAGCGTGACGCCGACCGTCGCGTAGGCTCGAGCGAGATCCTCCGTGTGCAGGTTGCCCCAGTACTCCCAGTTCCCGAGCGTCGCGAGCACGGTTCGACCCGGAGCCCTGAGCTCGCGGCAGAAATCCTGGAGCAAGCGGTAGTCGTACTCGGTGTTGACGATGTCTCCGGTGAGCAGCACGAGCTGGACGTTCGAGCGCACGATCTCCTCGACGAGCGCGCGCTCGACGCTCCCGAGACCCTGGAGGTGCGCGTCCGTGATTTGCGCGATCCGGTAGCCTTCGAGGGCCCGAGGCAGCTTCGGCACGGAGAGCTCGTGGTGATTCACGTCGAGCCAGGTCGGTTCGATCGCAAAGGCATCGACTGTTCCGAGCAGCGCGGCGCCGGCGACGCCTTGCACGACGCGGCGGCGGGTGACGAGCGGCCCGTTCACGCCGCTCAGCATGGCATACAACCGATCGCTCAGCGCAGGGCGCGTCCGGCGGCCGCGGCGTGAGGGCTTTTCGGATAGCGTGCGAGAAAGCTCTCGGCGAGCCGGCGAGCGGCCGCGCGATCGCCGAGCGCGAGCAGTGCCTCGATGCGGAGCGCCTCGCGCTCCTGGATCAGCACGCCGCCGGCATAGGCTCGGTCGAGCTCGGCCAGACTTGCCAGCACTCCGCGCGCGTCGCCGGCACGCAGCAGGACCTTGGCCTTTGCGA
This sequence comes from Polyangiaceae bacterium, assembly GCA_036503835.1. Lineage (GTDB taxonomy): Bacteria > Myxococcota_A > Polyangia > Polyangiales > Polyangiaceae > PMG-095. The sequence continues at coordinate 6,536 of DASXWF010000994.1, forward strand.
CGAGCCGGCTCTCCGCGACGACCGCGCTCTCCGGCGCCGCGGCCGGCGCATCGGACGGAAACGAAGCGATCGACGGGGTCCCCGGCACCGGGGGCAACGCGGCGGGGTTCGCCGGCGGCTCCTCGGCTCGGGCAGCGAGCGGCGCGCGCACCGCGGGGGCAGGCGGCGTGACTCCTGCGCTCGCGGAGGCGCGCGGCGCAGGTTGCTCCGGCACGGAAACCCGACTCGGCGCGCTGCTCGCCGTCGAGAGAGCCGGAGCGCGCGTTCGGTCGTGGGCCACGCCGCGAAAACCCGCGAGCCCTGCCGCGGTGGCCGTTCCGAGCGCGAGGCCGACCGCGAGCGGCTTGAGCAGCGCCGTCGCGCTCAGGCTGCTTGCGGCGCCGAGCTTGCTCGCCGCGGCGAGGCTGGTCGTTGCGGCGGCCCCGCCTGCGGCGGTCAGAGCGGGAAGCTTGGCGGCGAGCTCGTCCCAGACCGCTTGCTTCGTGCCTCTCGGCGCGCGCACGCCGAGGCCCGCGTCCAGCACCTCGCGCTCGTCGTCGGCGAGCTCCTCGGCCCAGGAATTGGTATCCATCAGCGGGCGCCTCCGCGCCGGGCTCGGGGTGCTTCTAGCTCGTACCGAAGGCGCCGCAGGGCCGTTCGAAAGGCCGTCCGAGCGAGCCGGAGGCGCGAGTAGGCCGTGCCGAGCGGGACGTCCATCGCTGCGGCCGCTTCAGGCCCGGTCATGCCTTCGATTTCGAACAGGATGAACGCGGCTCGCTGATCGAGCTCCATGCTGGCCAGCGCTCCGTCGAACAGCGCGAGCTTGTCCAGCCGCTCGGCGTCCGAGAACCAATCGCGCACGGCCGTACCGGGCCGATCGAGCGCCGCATCGCCGCTCAGGACCTCGCTGCGGGCGTAGGCGCGGCGGCGTCGATCGCGCGCCACGTTGAAACAGATCTGAAAGATCCACGTGGTCAGCTTTCCGCGCGCTTCGAAGCTCGGAAAGCGCCGGTGCACGACGATGAACACCTCCTGCGCTGCATCCGAGACGTCCGCCTCGCGCACACCGAGGTGGCGAAGCGTGCGCCAGACATAGTCGAAGTGGCGCTCGTAGAGCTCCTGGAACCATGCGTTTGAAGGGGGCGCACGCCGCGATTCCATCACCGAATGCGCCATTCCGGTCCGAGCACGACGGAGCCGCCGAGCGGCGCCGACTCGACGGTGCCCACACGTTCGACCTCGATCTCGTATTTTTGGAAAGGCACCATCACGTCCAGCCCGAAACGCAGTGCGAAGTGACGCCCGAGCGGCAGCAGCCATCTGGCACCGAGGGATCCCGCGATCCAGAGCGCAGCCGAATCCCCTTCTTTGTAATAGCCCGTCCCGGACGCCGCAAGTCTGCCGAGGCTCAACGACAGACAGGCTCCGAGCTCGGACGTGTCGAACGTGCGCGTCAGGAAGCCGCAGGCGCCGACGCTTCCGCCGGCGAGGCTTTGATCGACGGCTCCGGGCGCGAGCTCGATGCTTCGCGACGGGAACACGAACCCGCCGAGCTCGATTTCCACGTGCGCGAGCCGGACGCGCGCGTCGGCGCCCAGCCACGCGGCGAACGTGTGATCGAGCACACCGTACGCGGCTCCTCCCCGCACTCCAGCTGCAAAGTAGCGGAAAACGCTCGGACTTGCGGCTGGCGCGCGAGGCGGGTTTCGCTCGGCGCGCGCTGTGGGGGAGACCGGCTCGTCGTGGGGAAGGAGCTCCAGCAGCACGGCGAGCACGACGCTCGTCGCCGCTGCCAGCGGCTCGCAGGTTGGTCCCGCCGCTGCGAGCTCGCGCGTTCCCTGCGAGCGCCCGCTCGTTCGCACGGTCGCTTCGAACCCCGCTTCCAGCGGGCGAAACGTGACCTCGACGAGCAGAGGTTCGCCGTCTCGAGCCCGCGGCCTGCCGTGCGCGAGCGTGCGCTGCTCGAGAGCCTGCGCGTCAGGGCAGCTTTCAGCCCCGGTGGACCTTTTTACGTCAATCGTCGCCCCGGCGACCTCCGCGGCGACGGCGCGCGGTAGAAGCAGCGTGGAAACGGACGCGGCGGTTGCGACGACGAGGCGAAGCGACATTGTTTGACGGAATCGCCGGTCACTCACCCTTCACCAGCGACTTACCAGAAACCAGCTCCTCCCGTGCGGAAAGTGCAATCGGATTCGGCCCCGCGCCTGCTGCGAATCTCGAGCTCCGCGGTCGTGTGTCTTTTCGCCATGAACGGGTGCGTCGAACATCTGCTCGTCGGCGAGGGCACGCCGGCGGGGGCGGGGGGAAGCGGGATCGCCGACGGCGGAACTCCCGCGGAGGCCGGTGGAACGGACGGCGGCGGCGGCTCGCTCGACCAGGGAGCGTCCGGAGGCAAGAGCGGCGCCGCCGCGGCGGCCGGAAGTTCCGAGCCCGGCACGGGCGGCAGCGCAGGGCAAGCGAGCGCCGGCACGGGAGGGTCCGGTGGCGGAGCGGCTCCGAGCGGAGGCACGGCGGGGGAGTCCGAAGGCGGGAGCGCGGGCTCGGAGTGTAGCGGCGAGACCGTCGCTTACCTCAACGTCGTGCGGCAGTCCGAGCTCGAAGCGGTGCGCGGTCTCGGCGCCGTCACGGGTGAGCTCGTCATCGGCGGTGCGGTCGACGATCTCGCCCCGCTCGCGTGCCTCACCCGCGCCGGTACGCTCAAGATCGAAGACAACGTCTCCCTGCGTACCCTCCGCGGCCTTTCGAGTCTGCAGGAAGTCGGCGTGTTCGAGCTCTACAACAACCAGCTCTTGGCGGACATCAGCGCCCTTTCCTCCACCGCCATTACGTCCCGGATCCGAGTCGAAAGGAATCGCGCGCTCCAGAGTCTCGTGGGTCTCGAAGGCGCCGTGGAGCTTCCGGATGGCCTCTACCTCATCGGAGACAGCACCTACACGAGCCTGGCGGGCCTGGACCAACTCGTGCGAGTCGGACAGTTCTTCATCACCACGCTCCCCAACCTGACTTCGCTCGAAGGCCTCGAGAACCTGACCAGCGTCGATGCTCTGGGCATCGCCTCGAATCCGGAGCTCGTGAGCATCGGCGCCCTGCAAAAGTTGGAACGCGTGGAGGTCCTGGATATCAACTACAACGAGGCTCTGTCCTCCCTGGGAGGCATCGACATCGAGGTCGGTCGGTCGCTGTCCATCGTCTCGAACGCGCTCGAGAGCATTTCCGGCATTCGTCCGACGGGGGACTTGGACTTCGTCGGGATTGCGGACGAACCGCTCGTCAAGAGCCTCGAATCCTTCGCCGGGCTCACGTCCGTCGACACCCTCTCGATCGAACTCATGGAAGGCCTCACGACCCTTCGGGGTCTCGACAACCTCACGACCGTCTGGAGCACCATCGGGGGCGAGGGCCTCGTCCTGAACAGCAACCAGGGGCTCGTCAGCCTCGAGGGCCTCGGGAGCCTGACGAAGGCCGGAAGACTCGAGATCGCCTGGCACGGCGCGCTCACCACGCTCGAGGGCCTGAATCCGGAGCTCGAAGTGGAAGGGCTGATCCTCTCGGAGAACCCCGTATTGGGGGACATCAGTGCCGTGACTCCGACGGCAGTCGGAGGGGACTTCGGGATCTTCGAGTGCGACGCCCTCACGAGCGTCGCCGGCCTCGAAACCCTGACGGAGGTCGGGTACTTCACCGTCAAGGGGAACGACGCTCTCGTCAGTCTTCGGGGATTCGAAGGACTCGCGTCCGTCGCCAACAACTTCGAGATCTCGGGGAACTCCGCGCTGCCGAACTGCGAAGCGCTCTGGCTTCGTGACCGCGTCGGCCGCGCCAACATCGCCGGTACGATCCGGATCTCGGACAACGGCGACGGGACGTGCGACCCGTAGCTCCGGATGCGCCGTGATCTGGTCCTGCCAAAGCCTGCGGCAGTAGTGCTAGGGACGTTCGATCCGAATTTCCCTGGCGCTGATTTCGCGGACGAGGCGGGCGAGCTTCAACGGCTGCTCCACCTGGGCGATGTCGGCGAGGCTCAGGACGCCGGCGAGGCGGCCGTCTTCGAGCACGACGACCCGCGACTTCCGATGGGCGATCATGAGCTCCTCGGCGACGGAGAGGGGGTCTTCGGGCCGGCAGCTCACGACCTCGCGAGACATGGCCGCGTCGACGCGGACGCTCTCGGGCGCTGCCTGGACGCAGACCCGAATCACGATGTCGCGATCGCTGATCACGCCCACGACGCGCTGCTCGTGATCGACGACCGGCAACAGTCCGCAGCCGTTCTCGTGCATGAGGCGAGCCGCCAGCATCACGCTGTTTCCAGGCTCGACGCTGACGACGCGCCTTCGCATCACTTCCGCGCAGCGCAGCGTGGTTTCGGCGGCGGGCGCGCGAGAGCTCGAAGGCTTCTTCGACATCGTACTACCGCCCTTGAGCCCAGGCGACGGCTTCGTCGAGGCTCGAGTAGCCGAAATGCCGCACCTCGGCTTTCACGAAATGTTCCGCGAGTTGCTCGACGACACTCGCCGCCTTCGCGTCGGTGACGAGTGCGATGCGCTTGATCTTCGCGAGATGGGTGCGCGCGAAGCGGAGGTGTTCCACGAGCCCCTTCAGGTTCTCCCAGCCGGGGAAGTGGTGAGCGTGCAGCACGAGCCCGTTCAAGCTGCCGCGTGTCTGGATCCATCCGTCCGCGGTCGTCGAGAGCGCGTCGAAGTCCTGGGCACGCAGCGCCTGCTTGATCTCGACCACGATGACGCCACTCGACAGTAGCTTCTGCGGGATGGCCGGTTCCTCGGGCAACGAGTGTTGTTCGAGCATGGTTCTTCTCCTTTCTGTCCATTCGGACCGGGCGAGCACCAGGTCCCTGGAGATCTCCGGAGCAAGCCTCGTGCCGCGCGCGGGGGCAGCGGCGCAGGTAGGGACGGGCCGATTTCACGGGCGACTCGACGCTCGAGCGCCGCTTGCGCTTCGTCGCTCGCGAACGATTCGCGGGAGCGCGCCGGTTCGGCGCAAACTCTGCGCCAGCCGGACGCGGGGCGCGGGCGCGGGCCATTTGGACTACGGTGCGCGGAGGAGGCCTTCGAAATGTCGGGTAGCGCGACTCAGCCAGAGCGACTCGGTCTCGGGGAGTCGAACGGTGACGCGGGTGTCACGCGCCCGATCGTTCGCGTGGCGAGCGTTCCGGGCATCGTCGAAGC
>DASXWF010000995.1:0-2022 GCA_036503835.1 Polyangiaceae bacterium
CGCCGAGCCGCAGCGCACGGTGCACGGCATCGCGCGCGACCAGGCGCACCTCGACACGGTGCGCCGGCGCGAGCTCACGCGCCGGCTGCACGCGCTCAACAACGTGCCGCCCTTCACCCAGCTTCCCGAGGACGCCAAGGCCGACATCGCCGAGCGCCTGCAGTACGCCCCGTTCGCGCGCGGCGACGTCATCACCAAGCAGGGCAACAAGGCGCACTGGCTCTACATCCTCGCCTACGGCGAGGCCGAGGTGCTCTACGAGCCCGCCGGCGGCGCCGCGCAGGTCATCGGCACCGTGCACGCCGGGCAGTTCTTCGGCGAGATGGCGCTCATCACCGGCGAGGCGCGCGCCGCCACCGTGGTGGCGAAGAGCGACGTCGAGTGCTACCGCCTCGACCGCGCCTCGTTCCAGGAGCTGCTGCTCGCGCGCCCCGAGATCGAGAACGAGATCCGCAAGGTGATCGGCGGCCGCAAGGGCGACCTCGAGAGCGCGCGCCAGGCCTTCACCGAAGCGCCGGTCGTGGCCGAGGCCGAGCCGCGCCTGGTCAACCGCCTGCGCCGCCTGTTCGGCATCCGCTCGTAAAAGGGGTCAGGGTGATGTAAACCCGTCGATGCAACACCTTTGATTGAATTCGTTAAGGGGGTGTTGCATGGGGCGAAGGGAGTTCGTAGCGCAAGAGCTAGCGGCGTTGTGGCGAGGGTGGGAGGAAGGGTTGACGGTTTCCCAGATCGCCAGATCGCTTAATCGGGCGCCTGCTGTTGTCCTTGGGGTTTTAAGGCGCGACGGCGGATTCGCACCGCGGATCCGTCGTCGCGCCGCACGAGCGCTGGGATCGGGGGAACGCGAGGAGATCTCGAGGGGTCTGTCGGCGGGACGATCGATACGCGAGATTGCCCGAGGTCTTGGCAGGCCCGCTTCGACGGTGAGCCGCGAGATTCGTCGCAACGGCGGCCGGCAGTCGTATCGAGCGGGCGATGCCGAGATGAAGGCCTGGGAGCGGGCGCGGCGGCCGCAGCCCTGTCTGCTCAAGAGACAACCACGGCTGCGCGCCTGGGTGGCCCAGCGCCTCGAGCTTAATTGGTCGCCCCGGCAGATTGCCATTGGCCTGCGGCATAGCTTCCCGCATGATTGCTCGATGCGGGTGTCGCACGAGACGATCTACAAGAGCCTGTTCATCCAGGCACGCAACGTCCTCAAGAGGGAATTGCTCGGGCACCTGAGGCGCGGTCGCTTCATGCGCCGGCCGCGCGCCCAGGGGCCCACCCAGCCCACCATCGTCGACGGCATCTCGATCCATCAGCGCCCCGCCGAGATTGAAGATCGGGCCATCCCGGGGCACTGGGAAGGCGACCTGCTCATGGGCGGCACCAGCTCGCAGATCGCCACGCTCGTTGAGCGCCACTCCCGCTACGTAATGCTCGTCAAGGTCGACAGCAAGGACACCCTCGCGGTCACCAAAGCGCTCTCCAGCAAGATCCGGCAGCTGCCTGCGCAACTCCGCCGCTCCCTCACATGGGACCGCGGCGCCGAAATGGCGGCGCACAAGGACTTCACCATCGCCACCGACATGCAGGTCTACTTCTGCGATCCGCACAGCCCTTGGCAACGCGGCAGCAACGAGAACACCAACGGGCTATTGCGACAGTACTTCCCCAAGGGCCAGGGCCTCTCCGACATCCCGCAGAAGCGGCTCGACTACGTCGCCCGCGAACTCAACGAGCGTCCGCGGGAAACCTTAAACTGGCGTACGCCCTTGGAGGCATTGAGGGCTACTGTTGCATCGAAGGGTTGAGATCACCCTGACCCCTTTTATTGCGTCAGCTTGCGAACGACGGCAGTAAGCGAACCGTGCGGCGAGGCGAGCTCTTCGAGCACGGTGAAGTGGTTGTGCTTCGGCGCGGCGAAAGCTTCCTGCCCGAGCTTGCGGGCGTAGTCCTCGGATTGCCGGCAGAGCTCGGGCAGCTCGGCGCCGCCGTAGGCGATGAACAGCGGCTTGGAGGGAACGCCCGGCGAGTTTCGCC
>DASXWF010000996.1:0-16844 GCA_036503835.1 Polyangiaceae bacterium
GAACACACCGGCCGCCGACGCCGAGACTTGTGGATTCCCTTCCTCGTCGTCGAGACCGGCGCGATGCTTCGCGAGCCTGACGAGCTCTGCATGCGCACGCTGCCAGGCCGGCTCGAGCTCAGTCCGAACGTCAGCGCCGTATTGATCCAAGCCGGAACCCCAACCCGATAGAGCTTGTGCCATGTCGAACCCCGCCTTTCTGCGTTATCCGCAAAGACCTTCTAACACGCGGCGATTTCCCTTCTCAGCAGCTGGCGAGAGGCGTCATCGCGCAACGAAATGAGCTTCGTCTCCAACCGCGCGCAAAAGCGCGTTGAGCATGCGCCTGACCGTCGCAATCAGCACTTCAAAATCGACCCGCGCTCACGTCGCCGTCGTCACAAATTCTCTGTCAACCGAAATCGACGGCGAAGTCGAGTCGAAGGTGATTCACATGTACACTTTCTCGTTTGCTTCCTGTCTTTTCGTGTCCACGCCCATGCATGCTCAGGCGCGGACAAGTGCTTCGCTTGCGCTCGAGCTCATCGGCTCTCACGCGAGCGCCTCGAAGCGCGCGCTCGATCGGACTCCATCCAACCCGCGCTCCACTTCGAGCCCCCCTTCAACACCACCTCTCAGCACGCGCGGGAGACGCGAAGCCCCAAGGGCTCGGGTGGCGCAGCGATCGTCAACGACGAGCGACTCCGCCGTCTACCTCGAGCACGCAGCCGCGACGCCGAGCACCACGCCACTCCGCGCCGCTTCAATCATCGTGACGCCCCTGTGGCGTGGCGCGCCACGACCTTCCCGTACCAACGCACCAATGCCGTCCACGTCCTCTACCCTTCCGCCACCCTTCCGCCACCCTGGCGTTTTCGCTTCTCGCCCCCCCAAGTGCCCCATGCCGTCGCGCCCCCGCGCCGGCGGAGCCGGCGCAAGGAGGGCGCCCGTCGCGCGGAGGCCAAGGCCGAGCACGACGGGCCGTACTTCGCCGTCCCACGTGGGGGCACCCATTCCAGCTCCAACGTCGATCCCAGCGGGTGCGGTGTTCGATTTCGTCGAGAGGCGCTGTAACGTCGCTCGGTGACCTCCCCGCGGGAGCGGACCTGGCTCGACGCCGGCATCGGCGAAGGGGCCTGGAACGCGCTGCGGAACGAGCTTCTACCGAGCGAGCTGTGGTCGCTCCTTTTGGGCGTGCTGGAAGCGCGGGCCGCCTCCCGGGCTCCCGCCGATCTGCTCGAGCAGTACGAGCGTGACGGCTACACCGAGCCGGCGCCGGTCGATCAGCGGACGTTTCTCCGCATCGACGCCGAGCTGTTCGCGGCGGCCGAGCGCTTCGAGGCCGTCGAGCTGTCGCCGGTCGCGCCGCTCGGGGTGTGTTCGGCGCTCGCGCCCGCGAGCCAGAACAAGGTGCTGTCGGCGCTGCGCGGGACCGAGGTCGTTTCGGATCCGACGAACGTGCTAGCGCTGGAGTGCGCGCGACGTTTGCGCCGGGATACCGCGGCCACCGTGCGCCTGGCGACGACGCACCGCGTGCTCCGCGCGCAGCAGTTGCCGAAGCGGTCGGGGTTCACGCGGCACTTTCGGCTGTTTTGCCTGGCGAGCGGGGCGCGCGAGCAGAGAGATCACGCGTTCGTCGTCACGGAGCTCGTCGAGCATGTCCATACGCTGCTCGACGGCATGGCGCGGCTCGAGCGCGCGGGTTTCGCGTTTCCGGACAAACGCGTGCGGGTCCTCGCCAGCGCCGAGAAATCCGCGCTCGGCGACCGCATCGCCGCCGCGATCCGCGGCGTGCCCGTGACACGCGAGACGCTCGCGCATCCGTACTACGACGGCCTACGCTTTATGCTGTTCACGCGTAGTCCCGCGGGCGACGACATTCCTATCGGCGACGGCGGTGCTTTCGACTGGCTCAAGAAGCTGACGTCGAATCGAAAGCTCGTGTTCGTCGCGAGCGCGATCGGCGAGCAGATCATGCCTTTGGTTTTTCGGGACTCTCGGTCAACGGGTGCGTAAGCCTCCGCGTGGGCTTTTCGGAGTCGTTCCGTGAGCGCGCGCGTCCCATCCCCCCTTTGAGCGGCACGCACCGGCCTCGCCGGTTCCTCGCGTGGCGAGTTCCTGCTCGCGCCGATCGTGATCTGTTCTTCCGAGACCTACTCGTCGCTGGCGAGGGGCGCCTGCGGCACCCCTGCTCGTGTTTCTTCGGGCGTGAACCCCACGAGCTCCGGCGCGTACGGCGCGAGCCGTGTCGCCATCACGCGCGCCGCTTCCGGGTTCTGATCGATGAGCACGAAGCCGCGCTCATTGCGCGCGGCCGCTTCGCCCGTGGTGCCGCTGCCCGCGAAGAAGTCGAGGACGACGGCGCCCGGTCTGGTATGGACGCGCACGATGCGCTCGAGCACGGCGACCGGCTTTTGCGTCGCGTAGCCGGTGCGCTCGCGGCCGTTGGTGGGGACGATGGTTTGCCACCAGACGTCGGTCGGCGTCTTGCCGCGCGCCGCTTTCTCGGCGCCGACGAGATCCGGCGCCATGTAGGGGATGCGATCGACGGAGTCGTAGTCGAAGCAGTAGTCGTTCGGATCGCGCGCGTACCAGAGGATGGTGTCGTGCTTGCCGGGCCAGCGGTTTTTGGGCCGTCCGCCGTAGTCGTACGCCCAGATGATCTCGTTCATGAACGAGGCCCGGCCGAGCAAATCGTCGAGCGCGACCTTCACGTAGTGGACTTCGCGCGGGTCGAGGTGGACGAACAGGCTGCCGTTGGGCGTCAGGCAGCGCAGGCTGGCCTCGATGCGCGGCATCAAGAACCCGAGGTAGTCGTCGAAGTTGTCCGCGTAGCCCGTCTGATGAATGCGTTGCGTTCGGTAAGTTCGGCCACCGAATCCCGTGCGTGTCGCGCTCGGATCGGCCGTGGCCTTTACGCGCTGGTGCACGATCGCCCCGCCCGTGTTGAACGGTGGATCGATGTAGATGAGCTCGGCGAAAGCGTCCGGCAGCGCAGCGAGCGCTTCCAGATTCTCGGCGAGCACGATTTTCTTCATCGCGACGAACGCTCGAGGTTACGACGCTGATGCCAAAGTCTGCTAAGGCTTTCGCACGGAGGCTCCCGATGATGAGGCAGATCTCGAAAGTCGTTCTCGTGTCATTCGTCGTCGCCGCGGGCGCTTGCTCGAGTGAGGAAGGCGACGATGACGGCGCGTCGGGAGCACCGAGCTCGGGCGCGGCCGGAATGGCCGGCAAGTCGGGCGCGGGCGGCTCGAGCGGCGGCGCAACGGGTGGCTCCTCCGGAAGCGGCGGAAAACAGGCCGGCGGGACCGCGGGAACGGCTGCGGGTTCGGGCGGCTCGAGCGGCAACAGCTCCGGCAACGGCGGTGGTGCCGGCAAAGGCGGCGCCGGAACGGCGGGAACCGCGAGCGGCGCCGCCGGAACCGCAGGCGGTGGTGAGAGCGGCGGCAGCGGTGGAGATGCGGGCGGGGGTGGAACGGCGGGCGATGCCGGTTCGAGTGGTTCCGGCGGTTCCGGCGGTTCCGGCGGCTCGAGCGGTGAAGTCACGCCGAAGTCCGGCATGAACTTCTTCGTCACGAGCAAGGGCATGCCGAACGGCGGCAACCTCGGATCGGTCGAGGACGCCGACGACTTTTGCAAGGAGCTCGCCACGGCGGTTTCTGCGGAGCTCGGCGCGAAGACCTGGCGCGCTTACCTCAGCACCAGCAGCGAAGACGCACGCGACCGCATCGGCACGGGCCCCTGGCGCAATCAGGCGGGCGTCGTGATCGCCGAGAACCTCGAAGATCTCCACGCGCAAGAGGCGGGCGAAGCGCTCGACGACACATGGCCGCCCGGCGACACGGGCATCGCGCTCGACGAAACGGGAGGAGAGCTCGAAAACGCGGTGCACGACATCCTCACCGGTTCGAACGCGGACGGAACCGTATCCGAGGGCAACACCTGCAACGACTGGACCTCGCAATCCGAGGAAGATACGGCCGGCGTCGGTCACTCCAATCGCAGCGGCGGCGGGCGTCCGCCGTACTTCAACGCAACCCACACGGTCGGCTGTGGGCCGTTGACCAGCATGAACTACGAAATGGGCACGGTGAGCTCCGGCGGCGGCCGCGGCTCTTTCTATTGCTTCGCGCTCGAGCCGAGCCCAGAACCTTGAGTTTCACACACGCGCAACGTCGACGGCGACCTTCACGAGGTGCTGGCCGCCGCCGAGGATCACGCCTTTCAGCGGGCTCGCGTCGCTGAAATCGCGACCCCAGGCGAGGGTCACGTGCTCGTCCGAGGGGATCACGCCGTTGGTCGGGTCGAAATCCACGTAACCGAAGCCGGGAACGTACACGCCGAGCCACGCGTGGGACGCGTCCGCGCCGGTGAGGCCCGGCTCGGCTCCGGCAGGGCGATTGTAGATGTAGCCGGACACGTAGCGCGCCGAGAGCCCGAGCGAGCGCAACATACCGATTTGCAGGTGCGCGAAGTCCTGACAGACGCCACGCCGGGCGCGCAATACCTCGCGCAGCGGCGTCGCGACCGTCGTCGAGCCGGGCTCATACTGAAATTCGTCGTGAATGCGCCGCGTCAGGTCGAGCGCCGCCTCGAGCAGCGGGCGACCGCGCGGAAATGACGCTTCTGCGTAAGCGAGCAGATCCGCGTCGACGCGGATGTGCGGCGACTCGAAGGTGAGCTCGCGGGCAGCGAGCATGTCGGGCGTGCGCTCTTCGCGGATGCGGTCGCGCGCGTGTTCCCACGCGTCGCTGAGCTGCGCGGCGGGCGCGACGAAGGGCGAAACGTCGACCTCGCTCACGGCGGTCACGCTGAGATGCGTGTGCGCTTCCTGGAGCGCGAACCAGTGCACCGCGTTGCCGAAATAGTCCGTACCGCGATCGTGGGTCGCGACGGTCGGCTCGACCAGCAGCTGACTTCTGAGCAGGTGCTGGTGGCTCGTCGAGCGCGGCGTGAGCCTCGCTTCGTTGTGGCAGATCGAAACCGGCTCCGAGTAGTCGTAGCTCGTGACGTGCGTGACGCGATACACCATGCGGGGGGGCGGCCTTCGACCGGCGCGAACGAGCGTAGTACGCTTTTGGCTGTAAGCGAGCAGCAGGATGGCGGCGGTCACTTCGAACCCCTCGGCCTCGCGTCCGCCCGCTCCGAACCGCGCCGCCGCCGCGGTCTTGCTCGTCGCGCTCGCGCTCTTTCTCGTGCTGCACGCGCTCGCGGCGCTCGTCTACCCGGGAGGAACCTTCTGCGACCCGAGCGCCGACCAGTACCGGTTTTGGGGCAACTTCTTCTGCGATCTCACGCAGCCGGTCACGCAGCGCGGCGCCGACAACTCGCGGGCGCGGCTCTTCGCGGAGGCGTCCTTCGTGTGCTTCTCCGTCGCGCTCGCGCCGTTCTTCTGGGTGCTCGGCGGCAGGATGGGGCGGTCACTCGGTCGTGTCACGCGCGTGTCGGGACTGATCTCGGCGCTCGGGACGAACGTGATCGCGTGGCTGCCGTCGCGGGTTTCTCCCGAGCTTCACCAGCTCGCCGTCTTCTCGGCGGCGCTTCCGGGGCTGCTGGCGGTCTCGTGCGGCGTCTACGGACTGCTCGGGCGGGGCAGCGTACCCTCGACTCGACCCCTCGCGCTGCGCGTTTCCCGCGTGCTGGGCGTGCTCGCTCTCGTCTTCGGGGCGGCCGACGCCGCGTATTACGCTTACGCCGTCGGCGCGCCGGGCTGTCACGTCTGGCTTCCCGCCTTGCAGAAGGTCGCCGCCCTGTGTCTGATCGGATGGATGGGAAGCGTCGCCGAGCTCGGCTTCCGGCGCTGAAGTCCGGGCAACGTGATACTCGTGCGACGTTGAATGGACACACTCACCCACGGCTTGCTCGGGCTCGCCGTCGGCGCGCTGCGCCGCCCGGACGCTGACCGCACCGCGGTCTTCGTCGCGTGCGCGCTGGCAGCCGAGATCCCGGACCTCGACTACCTGTGGCCGGCCGGCGACTCCGTGCTGCACTCGCTGAAGGCTCACCGCGGCCTCTCGCATGCGTTGCTCGCAGCGCCGCTGGTCGCGCTCGTTTCGACCGCCCTCACGAAGCTCGTGTTTCGCCGTGCTCCGGCGCTCTCGATCTTTCTGTGGAGTTTGCCGGCCGTGCTCTTCGCGCACCTCCTGGCGGACGCCTGGACGGGTTGGGGGACACGCCTCGCTCTGCCCTTTTCGGAGGCGCGCGTGACCCTGGACTGGATGATGGTGGTCGATCCGCTGTTCACCTTGCCCTTGTTGGTGGGGGCGCTGTGGGGGATCCGCAAGCGAACGCTGATCCGTCGCGCGCTCCTCACCGGCGCCGCGGTGTCTTCCGTCTATCTCGTCGCGCGCGTCGCCATCCGCGCGGAGCTCACCTCACGCGTGCAAGCGGCGTATCCGAGCGCCGAGGCGGTTCAGGTCTTTCCTTCCTGGCTCGGACCGGCGCACTGGCGCTACGTCGCCGTTGCCTCGGACCGTTTCGCGGCGGGTGACGTCAGCCTCTTCGCCGCGCCGCAGGAGCGCGCCGGTCATCCGCGCGCGCGGGAGAGCGTACCGAGCGCTTTCGCGAGGTCGAACGCGACCGTACGCGAAGCGCTCGCCTGGGCACGCTTTCCCATCGTGAACGAGCGGCCGCGCGCGCCCTCGGGCGTGGAGCTCACCATCGCCGATCTGCGCTACCACCTGAACGGCGCCCCGACGTTGTCGTTCCGTATCGAGCTCGACGATCGAGCCCGAGTGGTCACGGCGACGCTCGACCGCGGCGGCTCGGCGCGATCCCTGTTCGAGCGCTTCCGAAGCTCACGCTGAAAACACGAGCGGCGCTCAGATCGCCTTTTCTTCGAGGCTTCCGAGCGAGACCGAGGCCTCCGCGTGGGCGAGGTAACTCAGCGTCAGCTGGTCGGCGAAGAGCGGGATGTCCGTTTCGAGCGCGGCGAGGAGCTCGTCGAGCTTTTCGCGCTTGCCGGCCGAATTGCTGCGCGAGAGCACGATCCAGTCGGCCAGGCGGACGCTCGTGAGGGAGCGCAGCGCCGTGCGCGTGGCGGGCGAGAGGCTCGCGTGGCGCTCGGCGCGCGGCAGGTGCTTCAGGTGTTCGTCCACGGCGAGCAGCTGGTAGACGACCGAACGCGGGTTGGTCTCGTCGGTGAGGACGAGATCCAGGACCGGGCCGAACGCGACGAGTCCACGGTAGCGCGAGCGGTAAGTGATGGTGCTGTCGGCGACCTCGAGGATGCCCTCGAAGGTCGCGGAGTCGTCGGCGGTGACGAGCGTGCTCCGCGCCAGGCGCACGACGTGGAACGCGCGCTCGATGCGGCGGCCGATGTCCGCGAAGCGCCAGCCGGGGCCGTGCGTCATGTTTTCCATGACCAGCCCGCTGAACGCCGAGAACCCGAGGACCAGGCGATTCAGGCTCTCGAGCGCGTCCTGGAGCTCCAAACGCTGCCGGAGCTCGAAGTCGAGGACCTGCTCCTGCAGCTGGTTCAAGACGCGCCAGGTGTCGGAAGAGAGACGATCGCGCGCGAGCGCGCCGGCGCGAAACGTCGACTCGATGGTGCCGCGCAGCGTGCGCGGGCTCGGCGCGACCAGGAGCTCGAACAGGCGGCGCTCGAGCTTGCCGGGTGGGGCGCCGGTGCTCAGCGTTCCGGGTTCGAGCTCGGCGCTGACCTCGAGGGCGTGGAGCAGCACGGCGAGCTCCGGGCTGCGCCGGCTGCGGTGGTCCTCGGTGAGACGCATGATGACGCTGCGCAAGAGGCGCGCGGTGCCTTCGGCGCGCTCGGCGTAGCGACCGAGCCAGAACAGGTTGTCCGCGACGCGGCTCGGCAGATCGGCGCCGGTGCGCACGATCTCGATGCGGCCGCCCGCCGGCTTCAAGAGCGAGAGCGAGCTCGGCAGCCCGCTCGACTGCACCCAGGTGTCCTTGCTGCCGCCGCCGTGCTGCATCGACACCACGAGCGAATCCCGCGAGCTCGACACGCGCGTGAGCCCGCCCGGCATCACGACGTAGCCTTCGCCGTCGCGCGCGAGAAAGGTGCGCACCGAAACGTGGCGCGGCTGCACGCCCTCGCCCGCCCACACCGGGGCCGTCGACAGCGCCACCTGCTCCTGGCCGATGAACGCGCCGGGCCGCGCCAGAATGCGCCGCGCGAGCTCCGCGCGCTCCTCCACCGAGAGCGACCCGCCGAACACCGGCTGCGGCGCCGCGGGCCCGAAGAACGCCGGCTTGATCACCAGCTCGGGCAGGTGATCGACGACGTAGCGGAGCGCCGGCTCCTCGCCGCACCACCAGGTCGCGACCGACGGCAAGAGCAGCGGCTCGTCGAGCAAGCGCTGGCAGAGGGCGGGCAGGAACGCCAGCAGCGCCGGCGAGTCGACCAGCCCGCTGCCGAGCGCGTTCGCGATCGTGACGTTGCCCCTGCGGGCGGCGCGCACCAGCCCCGCGATGCCGAGCGAAGAGTCGCTGCGCAGGCTCAACGGATCGCAGAAGCCGTCGTCCATGCGGCGCAGGATCACGTCGACGCGCTCGAGCCCGCCGAGCGTCTTCAGGTACACGTTCTGATCGCGGACGGTGAGATCCGCGCCTTCGACCAGCGTGTAGCCGAGGTAGCGCGCGAGGTACGCGTGCTCGAAGTAGGTCTCGTTGTAGGCGCCGGGCGTGAGCAGGACCACGCGCGGCTGCTCGCGCCCGCGCGGAGCCAGCGACGCGAGCGACTCGCGCAGGGCGCTGAAGTACGGCGCGAGTCGCTCGACCTTACAGTCGCGGAACAGCTGCGGCAGAAGCCGCGAAACCACGATGCGGTTCTCGAGCGCGTAGCCCGCGCCGGAGGGCGCCTGCGTGCGGTCCGCGAGCACCCAGAAAGCCCCGTCGGGCGAGCGCGCCAGATCGGCGGCGTAGAGGTGCAGGTGCACGTTGCCGGGCAGCTGCGCGCCGTGCATGGGCCGGAGAAATGCGGGACAGCCGAGCGCGAGCTCCGTGGGCAGGAGACCGTCGGTGAGCACGTGTTGCTCGCCGTACAGATCGAGCAGCAACGCGTTCAAGAGCTGCGCTCGCTGGACGAGACCGCGCGAAAGCGCCGCCCACTCCTCGTCGGGCAGCACGAACGGAATCGGGTCGAGCACCCACGGTCGATCCATGCCGCGCGGATCGCCGTAGACGTTGTAGGTGACGCCGTTCTCGCGGATCAGCCGCCGGCCTTGCTCCCAGCGCTTGCTGATCTCGGCCGGGCCGAGCGCTTCGAGGCCTTCCCAGAGCTCGCGCTGATGCGGCCGCGGCCCGCCTTCCGTCAGGAAGGCCTCGTCGTAGACTCCGCCGCGCGGCGCGTAGCGGAAGCCCTCCGCGGGCGACGAAGTGGCGCGCGCCTGCGTCATCTCAGCGAAGGCGACGGAGCCGCCCCGTGCCGCGCCACGGATCGGTCTGTGAGGCGAAGGCGAGGTCCAACCCCTGAAACGCGCCCGTCACCTGGTACTGGACGCCGGTCGGGTCGATCATCACGGCGGAGAAACCGTCGGCCGCGGCCTGCACGACGCGATAGCTGCGCTGCGCCTGGACGCCCACGCCTTCGACGCTCATGGTGCCCGAGCGCAGCGTCACTTTGAGCTGCCCCATCTGCGCCGCGAGCAACGCCGCGAACATCGGCTCGAGCGGTTCCTTCGGCACGAACTCGACGAGCACCCACTCGCCCTCGAGCCGGTTCGCCGACTGCGCGATCTCCCGCTGCGCGGTATCTCCGGACCCCTGCTCGCTGCCGCCGCCGCACGCGGCGGCCGACAGACACAGACAGAGCGCAACACGGCGCCACATTCAGATCTCCTCGTGCGCCTCGCCGTTCCCGGCGTCTCGGCGATCGCGCTGGTCGCTCATGGGACGACGATATCATGCGCTCGTTCGGCGCAAATCCAGCGTGAACGGGAAGTCGGGGTTCTCCGGGCGCGCGAGCCGCCGCGGGTCGACGCCGCCGTGCGCGTGTCCGAGCGGCGAGAACAGCGCCTGGCGCCGCGACTCGGCTTCGTTGGCGTTCACGGGGAACGCGTCGTAGGAGCGGCCGCCCGGGTGGCTCACCGCGAACGTGCAGCCGCCGAGTACGTGCTCGCGCCAGCCGTCCACGAGCGAGAACACGAGCGGCACGTGGGCCGGGATGGTCGGGTGCAGCGCGGAGGGCAGGCGCCAGGCGCGGAAGCGCACCCCGGCCACCGACTCGCCGCGCGTCCCGGTCGGGTGCAGGGGCACGAGCGCCCCGTTGCAGGCGACGAAGTGGCGCCCGCTCACGGCACCGCGCAGCTTCACCTGCAGGCGCTCGAGCGACGAATCGACCGCGCGCGCCGTGCCGCCCGCGTCCGTCTCCTCCGGCAGGACGTGCCACGGCTCGAGCGCGCGCCGGAGCTCGAGCTCCACGCCCTCGTGCGCGATGCTGCCGACGAACGGAAAACGAAACTCGAGGTGCGGGTCGAACCAGCGGCGATCGAACGCATAGCCGCGCTCCTCGAGATCGCGCAACACGTCGCGGAAGTCCTGCTCCACGAAGTGAGGCAGCATGAAGCGATCGTGGAGCTCCGTACCCCAGCGCGGTAGGTTGGCGCGGTACGGCCTCTGCCAGAACGCGGCGAGCAGCGCCCGCACCAGCAGCTGCTGCGTGATGCTCATGCGCGCGTGCGGCGGCATCTCGAACGCGCGCAGCTCCAGCAAGCCGAGCCTGCCCGAAGCCGAGTCGGGCGAGTAGAGCTTGTCGATGCAGAACTCGGTGCGGTGGGTGTTGCCGGTCACGTCCGCGAGCAGGTGCCGGAACACGCGGTCCGTGAGCCACGGCGGCGCCTGGCGCTGGCCGAGCTCGCGGCCGATCGCGAGGGCGATTTCGAGCTCGTGCGTCGCCTCGTGGCGCGCCTCGTCCACGCGCGGCGCCTGGCTCGTCGGACCGATGAACAGGCCCGAGAACAGGTAGCTGAGCGACGGATGGTCGTGCCAGTAGCCGACCAGGCTCGCGAGCAGATCCGGACGTCGCAGGAACGGACTGTCTTCGGGCGATGCGCCGCCGAGCGTCACGTGGTTGCCGCCGCCGGTGCCGGTGTGGCGCCCGTCGAGCATGAACTTCTCCGTGCCGAGGCGGGAGAGGCGCGCTTCCTCGTAGAGCGCCGTGGTCACGTCCGAGAGATCGCGGAACGACGAGGACGGATGAACGTTCACTTCGATGACACCCGGATCGGGCGTGACCGAGAACCTCTTGAGCCGCGGGTCCGAAGGCGGCACGTAACCCTCGACGCGCACCGGCAGGCCGATCTCCTTCGCGGAGTCTTCGACGGCGTGCACGAGGTCGAGGTAGTCCTCGAGGTGCGCGACGGGCGGCAGGAAGACGTGCAGGACGCCGTCGCGCGGCTCGGCGCAAAGCGCGGTCCGCACGGTCTCGGCGTCGGACTCGAACTTTTTCGGCGGCCGTTCGCTCGGCCGGGGCACGTCGCCCGGCGCCTGGCGCACGCGGCGTTCACCGTGGCGCGGCAGCGGCGAGCGCGGGGCGAACGGGTCGGGCGGGATCACGTACGGGTGATCGAGCGGCGCCACCCACGGCAGCGAATCGATCGGCAACCGGTAGCCCATGGGCGAGTCGCCCGGCGTGAGGAACAGCCGCTCGCGGCGCAAGAACCAGGGTCCCGATTGCCAGCGACCGCCGCCGACCGCGCGGATCGGCAGCGTGTGGCCGACGACGTGCCCGAGCCCCTGCTCGAACACGCGCGCGATGCGGGCGCGCTCCATCTCGTCGTCGACGCGACTCTCGAGCACGTCGACGTTCACCGGCAGCCGGCGTTCGCGCAGCATGTACGCGAACACGTCTTCGTAGCCGGCCTGGGCGTGACGTGCGTCGACGTCCAGGCGCCGCGCTAGCGCCGCGATGAAGCGTTCGGATTCCGCGCTCGTCGCCCCGTCGCTGCGTCCGTCCTGCGCGCAAAGCCCGGGATCGCTCCAGACCGGTTCCCCGTCGCTGCGCCAGAAGCAACCGAGCGCCCAGCGCGGCAGCTGCTCGCCCGGGTACCACTTCCCCTGCCCGTAGTGGAGCAGCGGATCGCTCGCGAAGCGCGCGGCCAGGCGCTGGAACAGGATGCCCGCGAGCCGCCGCTTTTCGGGGCCGAGCGCGCCGAAGTTCCACTCGTGCCCATCCATGTCGTCGATGGACACGAACGTCGGCTCGCCGCCCATCGTGAGGCGCACGTCGCCCTTCGCGAGATCGAAGTCGACGCGCGCGCCGAGCGCCTCCACGCGCGACCACTGTTCTTCCGTGTACGGCAGCGTGACGCGCGGTGTCTCGTACACGCGCTTCACGCTCATCCGGTGATCGAGCACGGACTCGCACTCGTCGATCGCGCCCGAAAGCGGCGCCGCGCTCGCCGGCTCCGGCGTGCAGGCGAGGGGGATGTGCCCTTCTCCGGTGAGCAGACCAGAAGTCGCGTCGAGCCCGACGAATCCCGCGCCGGGGATGTACACCTCCGCCCACGCGTGCAGATCGGTGAAATCCTCGACGGGTCCGGAAGGCCCGTCGAGCGACTTCTGATCCGCCTTGAGCTGAATCAGGTACCCGGACGCGAAGCGCGCGGCGAGCCCGAGCCGCCGCAGGATCTGAACCAGGAGCCAGGCCGAATCCCGGCACGAGCCGCTGCGAAGCTCGAGCGTCTGATCCGGCGTCTGCACGCCGGGCTCCATTCTGATCACGTACTTCGTGCGCTCGTGAATGCGGCGGTTCAGCTCGACCAGGAAGTCCACTGTGCGTCCGCGCAGCACCAGCGAGCGCGCGAGGTCGTCGACGAGCGGTCCGCCCTTCGTCACTGCCAGGTATGGAGCGAGCTCGCTCGCGAGAATCGGGTCGTACTGGAACGGCAGCTGCTCGGCGCTCTCCTCCAGGAAGAAATCGAAGGGATTGATCACGTCGAGATCCGCGACGAGATGGACGTCGAAGCTCAGGTGATCGGATTTTTCCGGGAACACGAGACGCGCGAGCCAGTTGCCTTGCGGGTCTTGCTGCCAGTTCAGAAAATGAGGCTCAGGCAGTACTCGTAGCGAATAGCTACGGATCTTCGTGCGCGAGTGCGGCGCGGGGCGCAGTCGGACCACTTGAGGTCCGAGTCCCACTCGCCGGTCGTAGGAGTAGTGAGTGCGGTGGCGGAGCTCGACGCGGATGGTCACGGGGCTGACGACTCTCCCGGACGCGGGCGTCCTCCGGAGTTATCGCTGTGTTTCCGCGACATTTCGCTCACTGCCCGCCATTTTCAAGCGCGAAATCAACAACGGTACTGGAATCCGCGGAAATCAGTCTGGAATTTCTTGTGAACCGGGCTAGATGTTGCGAACATTTCGGGCCGAGCAGCGGGCATTCCCCACACCCCCCTACCTTGGAGACGGGCGGACATGGCCAAGCGCAGCAGAAAGTACGGGAGACAAATCCCTCGCACTGGTCGTGAGGTCTCTACCGTTCGCGATCACCAGATGAGCGACAACGAGATCACGCTCGTGCAGCCCGAGCGTGGACCGCTGCCTGTCCCGATGACGGAAGAGTGGGATCACGAAGTCGCCGAGACGATGCGCGCGGTGCCGTCCGAGCCCGGCGGCTATTTCGATTTCGTCCAACAGTACGCGACCGCGACGCAGCCGAAGCCGTTCATGCTCACGCGCCCGTCCCCTCCGCCGCCCGAGCTCCGCGTCGATAAGCAGTCGAACGTGCCGCCTCCGCCGCCGCTGCCGGAGGTGGTGAAGGTTGGGCCCAAGCAGCCGAGCTCGCCGCCGCCGCCGCCCGAGCCGCGACCTCGCGCGCAACGCACGACCGACATTCCGCCGCCCCCGCCGCCGTTCCATCACGCTCCGTCGTTCACTCCGCACCTGCTCGTGCCGCCGGTCGCGCCGCAACAGGCGACGATGCGTCCGCCGGTCGCGCCGCAACACGCGATGATGCGCGCGCCCGTCGCGGCGTACGAAGCTCCCGTGCAGAACATGCCGAGCTCGATTCCGCCGCCGGTCGCGGTCGAACGCCGCCGCATCACCGATCGCCGCCAAGCAGGAAATAAGGGCCGCGCCTGGTCGATGTTCACCGTCGGACCGCTGAGCGCGCTCGTCGCAGCCCTGGTGTCCTCGCTGGTCTGGAGCTTCCACGCCAGTGAGCTGAAGTCGGCGGCCGCCGTCGCCGCGGAAGAGATGACCGCAGCGACCGAGACCGCTTCCGTTGTGGCGCCGTGTACGACGACGCGCTCGCCGAGCTCCACGGACCAGGGGCAGGGCACGCCCGCGACGACTTCGGAATCGACGAGCTCTCCGATGGCGCTCGCGACGGCGATGAAGGCCCCCGCTGGCGTCACCCCGCAGGTCTCGATCGACCAATTGCCGACGGTCGAGTCGGGTCGCAGCAAGACCATCTTCGCGGCGGCTCCGGTCACTGCGTCCGAAGCGGCGCCGCGGTCGCGCGCTTCACGCGCCCGTGCCGCGACGCCGCGTCCGGTGGATCTCACCTCCGCGTCGCGCCAAACGGCGAGCGAATCCGAAGAAGCGCCCGCCGCGGCGCCGCCGCCCGCGCCCTCGCTGCCGCAGGGTCCCGATCGGGCCGCGATCACCAAGGCGATGGGGCGCGCGAGCAGCGCTGCTTCCTCGTGCGGCAGCGGTCCGCAGGACGGTCGCGTGTCGCTGACGATCGCGCCGAGCGGCGTCGTGAGCTCCGTCTCCCTCGTGAAGGGCTTCGGCGACGCGGACGTGAACGCCTGCGTGCTGCGCGCCTTCGGCCGGGCAAAAATCCCGGCGTACGAGGGCGACCCGGTCCAGGTGAAGAAGGGCGTTCGCTGGTAGCGAGCAGCGAAACGGCGCCCGGCTGTCCGACCGTCATTCGCGGACGAGATGAATCGTCAACGACTCGTTGCCGAGCGTCACGGTCCCGGTTAGCTCGTTCCCGTCGGCTTCGAGACGGCCGTCGAGGGTTCCCAACGGGCCGGCATGCCCCGCCGCTCGGCAAGTCTCGGCGTCGCAAGTGCACACCCGGAACCCCTGCGACGCACAGAGTGCGAGCTTCCCGCAGTCGACTGGAACTCGCTCGTTCGAGCCGTTCGGGCGAAGAAAACAATTCCCTTCGCCCATCGCCGAGATGCCGCCGTTTGGCAAACAGGCGAACTCTCCACCCACGGTCGTTGGGTACGGCGTTTGCAGCGCACACCAACCTTCGAAGAGCTCGGTCAGGTGGAACTCGAACTGAACACGCCGGTCTACGACCTGAGTGTCGTGCACGGGGTACTCGTAGCCTTCCCAAGGAACGAAATCGTTCCAAGAGCTCGTCGCGATGGTGAGCGGATGACCTTCCGGGTATCCGATATCCGGATTGGTTGCGGGAGGAGGCGGCGTTCCCGACCCGAGGACGATCGTGCCGGTGCCGGTGGCGTCGAGCGTCAGCTCCACTTGGTCCGAACCGGATTCGAAATCGTACGCTTGAACATAGCCGACCCAGTGCGCCGCATAGTCGCTGAGCTTCTCCCCCGTTTTCTGGGGCACATCGTCCCCGATGCTGACTTGCTCTTCTCCACCGCAAGCAGCGACGTGAAGAGCCAAGAGCACGATCCATCCAGTAGCTTTCAGAGTTTTCATCAGAGCGCCTCCCTGCTTCGCTAGTCTCCGCAACCGGCGCGATCCGTTGCCCTGCGAGCTCACTCGTTCACCTTGTCGTGCACGAGCTCGGGCGCGGGCAGCTGGCACGTCTCTCTGATGCGACCGAGGTACGAGCTCGCCGGATGGCTTTGGGCAAAGTTCGCCGCCCGGGTGCGCGCCGTTTCCGACCCGAGCGCGCAGTGCGCCATCACGCGAGCCGCTTCTCGCTCTTCGCGGAGCTGTCCGCCTGGAACGTTGCGATCGAGCTCGCCGAGGAGGCCGAGCGCAAGCCGTGGATTGTCCTCGCGCAAGGAGCGTTCGACCCGCGCGAGCATCCGCGTTTCCATCTCGAGCTCGGAGTCGCCCGAAGGGGCCGGTGCGACTGACGAACGCTGGGGACTCGCGGGATTCGAAGCCGCCGGCAATTCGGGCGTCGGTTGCAGCGCGGGCGCAGGGATGGCGGGCGCTTCGTCGCGAAGGTCGCGCGCGCTGGGTTCGGGCGCGGGCCCCGCCGGAGGCGCGACTCGGGATCGTTCGTGCGGGGCCGTACTCGCCCTTCCGTTCGCTTGACCCAAGTAGTAGCCGGTCGCGCCCGCGCTCGCGGCGACGACGGCCGAGAGCGCGCCGACCGTGAGCCAGCTCGGCCGGCTCCTGAGCAGGGTCGCGCTCGCGCCCGCTCCAGTCGCGCTGCCCTGGGGCGAGGAGCCGGGCGAATCCGCCAGCCGCGGTCCGATCGCCGAAAGCACGCGTGCCGCGTCGCCCGCACGAGGTGAGAGCCCGCGTCGCGCCTTCGCGAGGATCTCGATCTCGTCCTGTTCGGAGACCGTCACGGCTCCGCTCCCTGGCGCTCGAGCGCCGCGCGAAACTCCGCGCGAACGGTGCGAAGTCGCGTGTAGGCGGTATTCAGGGGAATCGACAGCATTTCGGCGACCTCCGGGATGCTGAGCTCCTCGATCAAGGCGAGCACGAAGACGTCGCGCTTCTTGTCGTCGAGCGCGCCGAGAAAACGTTGCACGAAGCTCGCGGCTTCGGCCTCGGCGGCGCGCTGGTGGGGATCGGGTGCGGAGCTCGGAAGTCGGGCGTCGAGCGGCTCGGAGCGGTCCTTGCGCGAGGCGCTGCGGCGATAGTTCGAAGCCACGTTGCGGACGACGCCGTAGAGCCAAGTGCGCAGGCTCGATTCGCCGCGGAAGTCACGGAGGCGCCGGTGCACGATCACGAAAACATCCTGGGCGGCGTCGTCGAGCGCCGCCTCCCGCACGCCGAGCCCGCGCAGG
>DASXWF010000997.1:0-6392 GCA_036503835.1 Polyangiaceae bacterium
GTCGGGGACGGCGAGCAAGCCGACGCGCTCCTCGCCCAGTCGCTCGCTCTCCGCGTCGACAAGGTGCGCAGCATGGTGCGCCGGCTCGAGATGCGAGACGTATCCGTCGACGGTGGCGCGGATCCGGCGGTCGGCGTGCTCCTCGATCGCCTGAGCTCCGACGAGCCGAGTCACGAAGATCGGCTCGCGAACCGAGAGCTCCTCGGCCAACTGTCGGGCACCCTCGAGAGCGCCATGGCGGCCCTCGACGAGCGGGAACGCTTCATCGCGGAAACCCGCCTGCTCGCCGACGACGAAGATCAACCGTCGCTCGCAGAAATCGGCAGGCGGCTCGGGATTTCACGCGAGCGGGCGCGCCAACTCGAAACGCGCATCAAGCGTAAACTCAGACCCAGCCTCGAGCCCCACGCCAGGGAAGCGGGATACTGCTGAGTCGCGGGACACCCGGGAAGTCCGGGGGCGTGAGCGCCGAAAGCTCGCGTGAAGACTCTACTATCGCGGCGAGGACCGTGGCGGCCTACCCTGCTACCGTCATGAAAGTACTGATCGCGGGTTCGGGCCGGCACCTGTTGCCGGAAGAGAAGACTACTCCCACGGTCGCGCCGGGACCGGGCAGCGCCAGGCCACCGGCTGCTGGGGGACCGGCGGCGGCCACACCCCCCGCAGCACTCCAGCCCGCGGACGTCGACACGCTGCTGAAGGAGATCCGCGGGGCGGCTCATGAGCTCGGCAAAGCGCTGGCGGCAGCGGACCACGAGATCTGGGTCGGCAGCGACGAGAAGCTGGACGTGGATCCGTCCGTGGTGGCGGGCGCGCTCAGTGTGCAGGCTGGGAGCGGCACGAGCGCAACGGTCATCAGGGTCAAGGTGCCGCGGGGGCTTCCCGAGCCGTACGCCGCCGAGCAGCGGGTGCGCACGGAGTGGGCGGAATTCCCGGACTGGGACGTCACCACCCTCGAGGTCATCGATAAGGTGGATGCCGTCGTGCTCTTGGGTGGGCGCAAGGGGGTGATCCATGCCGGTACCGCCGCGTGGATGATGCGCAAAGTCGTGATTCCCATCGGGACCTTCGGCGGCGGGGCCGAGACCGTGGGACGCTACGGCAGCAGCCGGCGCGCGCAATTCTATCGCGGGGTCCTGAGCGACGAAGAGATCGATCGCCTGCACAGCCCGTGGGGCAAGGTGCTCGACGCCAAGTTCGTCGTGGATTCGATGCAGAAGATCTTCGAAAAAGTCGTCGAGGAGCGCATGGATACTGGCCTCTTGCGGTGGACGAGCTGGCTTGCGTTCACGGCGCTCATCCTCTGGGTGGTCGGGCTGGTGCTTCCGTCGGTCGCGCCCTCCGTGTCGAAGCTCGAGCCCTGGCCCGCCGCGTGGAGCTTCCCCCTGCTATTTCCCACGGTGATCGCCGCCGGCACCTTCGGAGCCTGCGTCAAGACGCTGCGCAACATTCGACTGGGCACGCGCACGTCGCGAAGTTCGGCGAATGCGGAAGCGATGCTCGGGGTTGCCGCCGGCATCATCGTGGCGATCCTCTACCTGCTCGCGCAGATCGGCGTCTCCGGCGAGATCAAACTCGACCTGGAGCCGAAGGACTACACTCGCGTCTCGATCGTCGTCAGCATGGCCGCCCTCTTCGCCGGCATGTACCTGGACAAAGCTTTGAGCTACCTCGACGGGGTGGGCGATTCGGTGATCCGCGGAGAGCACGGAAAGGCGAAGAGCTGAGTCAGCTCGAGCTCGGACCAAGGCGCGCATGACCTCCGGCGTCGAACTCCACGGGCCGAAACGCTCGAGCGAGCGCGGAGTCATGCACGGACGCGCGCTGCTGGTCGGCGCGCTCGTGCTCGGTGCCATGATCTTGGTGACGGTCTTCGGGCTGGCCGAAGCGAAGCCCATCTATGCTCGCGGCGTGTCGGAGTTCGTGCAAAGCCCGCAGCGCGGGACCCGCGTGCGAATCCAGGGCGTTCTCGTGCAAGGCAGCTTGTGCAGAGTCACCGGCACTTGCGAGGTTCGCTTCCGGCTGAGGGAGTCGGGGTTCGCGCCGCCCGGTGTTCACTCCGAGCTCGAGGTCGGCTACGAGCGCTGCGTCATGCCCGACACCGTTCGTGACCTTCCCGGCTTCGACCTCGAGGTCACCGTGGAAGGCGAGCTCTGCGACGACTGCTCGCGGTTCGAAGCGACGCAGATTTTCGGGAAGTGCCCCACGAAGTACGAGCTGCCCACGCGCGGGACCTCGGCGCCGGCGTGGCGCCCCGTGCCGGCGTGCTGATTGGGCTGGGACAGTGCCCCACCTGACCGCTCCCGATCGCGCCCGCGAGTCTCCATCAGCAGCCGCGTAAGGTTGAGCTCGCTACGGGAGCCGGCCAACGTCGGGTCGCTATTTTCTCTTCTGCGGTAACCGGCGGCGTACGCCGCGCTCGTTCAGAAGGCAGGAGGCGTAGCCCGCGACCACACTCTGGAGCGGCATGGACTCTGCTTATTCCCCCGCATCAACCGGGAGAGTGATGTCATGAAGCTGTTTGCCGCGACAATTGTACCCATCGTACTTGTGGGTCTCGCCACGAATTGCGATCCAATCGGCGGTGGAGGCGGAGGAGACGCGGGCGCGTCGGACGCCGGCGACAGCGCGCATGGCGCCGGAACGGCTGGCTCGACCGCCGGCGAGAGCGGCTCCAACGGCTTCAGCGGCGGGGGCAACGGCGCCGGCGGTGAGGCCGACGGCCACGGCGGAGCCGCTGAAGGCGGCGAGGATGGTATTGGTGCAAGCGGAACCGGAACGGGCGGCGCTACCAACGGAGGCTCCGGCGCCACCGGAGGCGGAACCGGCGAAGCCGCCGCGGGTGAAAGCTGTGCTGGCGGCGCCGGTGTTCCGGACGACGATGGACAAGGCGGAACGAGCGGCGCGGGCGCCGCAGGTGCATCGGGCGGTGCAATTGGCGGCGGTAGTGGCGCTACGGGTGCCGCAGGTGGGTCCGGCGGAGTAGCGGCCGGGGGTAGTGGCGGCGGCAACGGCACACGCGCCATCCACGCCGTGGCGTGGCTGCAGCCAGATTCGTGCGACCGGCGGGTGCCCTTCGAAGTGCGCGACGTGCGCTATGACGACGGCACGCCCGTGACTGACTACACGTGCGAGTGGAGCTTCGGCGGCGACACCTGTGCAGGTACGGTAACGCAGGGCACGGGCGAGGACACCCTTCAAGGAACGGTTGTCGTTCGCGACTCGGCGACCGGTGCGACGACCACCGCCACGACCGAAACCATTCGCCAGATTGAACCGCAAGCCGTCGACGTCACGGTCCTCAGGACCGACAACTGTATGGAGTTCGAATACGAGATCGATCGGCAATACGGGTGCGGCGGAACCCACGTGTTCGACATTCAGCCCGCCGAGAACATCATCCCGCCTGGTCCCTGGTCCATTCAGTCGGGAATCCTACGAGTCTCCACTCCCGGCGTTTACAGGGTCAGTTACACCGTGGAAGGCTGCGCCCCGGAGTATGCGAGGACGTGCATCACGACCGATGTCGTGGAGTTCGAGATCGAGGCGTGTCCGTATCCCTGAGGTGAGCACGCCCCGCGGTTCGAATCCCGCCGGCGCCAGGTTTCCGCGTGCGGCGGGAATGGCGCGAAATGGTTTGGAACTTTGCGGAGAGGGCGGGATTCGAACCCGCGGTGGGCTTTTGACCCACGCCCGCTTAGCAAGCGGGTACCTTCGGCCACTCGGTCACCTCTCCGGTAAGCTGCGGCGTGCGGAACCTACCCGGCCGCGCCGCTACGTCAAGTTCGGCGGCGTGAATCGGTCGAAGTCTCGATGACCTGCTGGGTTCTGGGCCGGATTTCAGGGGCTCGCGCTTGGTTCTTCGCGGAATCCGCAGAGTTCCGCTATGACGCCGCGCGTGGTCTGGGCCGCCGCCGTCGCCGTTGCCGCCGTGTTGCTCGGGCTTTTGCTCGGGCTCACCCCGGTCGGACGATCGCGTGTCATCGGGCCGCTGCGCACGTTCGCCCTCGCCGCCGCGCTGACGGTGGTGCTCGCCCACCTCTTGCCCGAAGCATTCGAGGAGCTCGGAGCGGTCGCCGTCCTGCTCGTCGCGCTCGTCGCCGCCGTGCCCGCGTGGGTCCGCCTGGTGCGCGGGCTCTCAGGACCGACCGGAGGTGGACACGGCGCACACGTCGGGCTGGCGGCCGGATACGCGGGGCTGCTCGTGCATCACGTCGGGGATGGGCTCGGCCTCGGAGCCTATGCGTCGCTGCCCGGCGGGCCCGCCGAGTACCTCGACGTGCTGCTCGCGCTCGCCGTGCACACCGTGCCGCTGGTCGCGGTGTTCGCGCTCGCGTTTCGAGCAGTCGCGGGCGTGCGCGCTGCGGTCGTGCGGAGCGTAGGGCTCGCCGCTGCCAGCGTCGCGGGCGTGATGTTGTCGAGCTCGGTGCCGGCGGAGCTCACTCACGAGTTGATGGCATGGATCGCCGCTTTCGTGGCGGGTCTGCTCGTGCACGTGATGAGTCACGATCTCGAGCGCGATCTCCCGACCGACGCGCTCTCGCGAACGCTCGATCTCCTCGCGGGCATCACGGGGGCCGCCGTGGGCTTGCTCGGCGACGATCCCGAGCTCCGGCGGCTGCGCGGCGCGCTCGCCGAAACGCTCGAAGCGGATGCAGCGAAGGTCGCCCTTCCTCTCTTCGTCGCGTATCTCGCGGTGCTCGCCATTTCGCGACTGCGAAATCGAGCGCTCGATCAGTGGCTCGCGCCCTTCCCCGGGCCGGCGTGGGCGCTCGACGGCGTTCTCGTCGGCGCAGCGCTTGCGGGACCCGGCTTCGCCGGCCTGTTGTTCGTGGGGGTGACGCTCGCGGCCCGCCTCGGCGCACGTCACGCGGCGGCGCCGCGCGAGGGCCGCGCCGTCGCCGTGTCGAGCCTGCTCGAGTCGGCCGTGCCGTGGATCCTCACGGGCCTCGTGCTCGGCGCGCTGATTCGTGCGGCATTGCCCGAAGCGGCCCTCGCCGTGCTCTCGCGCCCCGTCGCGCTCGCGCTGGCAGCGGTCGTCGCGCTTCCGATCTGGTTGCCGCCCGCGGCGGCGGTGATGATCGCCGTAGCGCTCTGGGAACGCGGTCTGGTTCCGGAAGCGGCGCTCGCCTTCGCCCTGCTCGCGGCACAGCCCCGCCCGGCCGCCCTCGCCGAGATCGCGCGGCGTGTCGGACGCTCGGCAGCGCTCTCACGGCTCTTGACCGCGGCGCTGGTCGGCGTCGGCGTCGGCTCCGTCAACGCGTTCGTGACCCCGAGGCCGCTCGCAATGCCCGGCGGGGTGGGGCCCGCCGCCGCGCTGTTGCTCCTCCTCGCGTGCGCCGCCGTCGCGTGGAAAACCGGGCTGCGGGCGCTGTTCGGCGCCGTGTTCCATTCGCACGACACGGCTTCCAGCGCTTCGCCCGCCGACGCGAGCGTCAGCGCACGCTGAGCGCGAGCGTCAGCGCACGCTGAGCGCGTACGGCAGCGAAGCGACCACGTTCTCGCCCGTGAACAGCGGGCCCAGCGCGGCCGCGTACGGGCGGAGCTCGACCGGCAACGTCTCGAGCGAGAGCGTGCGGCGCGCCGCCAGCCGCTCGAGCGCGAGCCGCACGCTCGACTCGTCGGCGCCCTCCTCGATGTTCAAGAGGTCGAGCAGCCCCTCCGCGCCACCCTCGACCGTCACCGCGACGCTGGGCTCGAGGCCCGCGAGCTTGCGCGCTGCCGCGATCGCCTCGCTGAGCCCGCCGATTTCGTCCACCAGGCCGCGCTCGAGGCCCTGAGTCGCGCTCCAGATTCGGCCTTCCGCGCTCGCCAGCACCTTCTCCGGCGCCATCTTGCGCCCCTCGGCGACGCGCGCGATGAAGAGGTCGTAGATGCCCTGCATGACCGCGCGCATGCGCTCGCGCGAGCCCTCGTCCCACGGCTCGAACGGCGAGAGATAGGTCGCTCGCTCGGCTGAGCCCGGCGCCGAGCTCGCCGGGAAAGTGACGCTGTTCACGCCGACCTCGCGGAGCGCGGGACCGAACACGATCTTGCCCCCGAAGACGCCGATCGAACCCACGATGCTCGTCGGCTCCGCGAAGATGCGCTGGGCGCCGGCCACGATGTAGTAGCCGCCGCTCGCCGCCATGCCGCCGACGGACGCGACGACCGGCTTCTTCTTCTGGATCTCCATCACCTCGTGCCAGAGGAGATCGCTCGCGAGCGCGGAGCCGCCAGGCGAGTCGATGCGCAGCACGACGGCCTTCACGCTGTCGTCGCCCCCAGCGAGCACGCGCACGATCTCGGCGAACTCGCTTTCGTCACCAGACCCCGATTTCGGCCCGAATACGGCTTGTGTCGCGTCCGACTTTGCGAGCTTTCTGACGTCGGCGCGCGCTTCGGTTTCGTAA
>DASXWF010000998.1:0-3540 GCA_036503835.1 Polyangiaceae bacterium
CTGGGCCCGCCTGAGCTCGAGCCTCGTGGCATCCGACGGCGTCAGTGTCGGAGCGACGGGCTACCGCCCCGACATCGCAGCAGCGGGGACCGGCTACGCCATGGCTTGGGCCACCGGCTCGGGCATCGGGTTCATGCGCTACGCGACGAACGGCAACGCGCTCTGCGAGCACGGGCTCGTCGACCTCGGTCTCGATGCGATGGGCGACCAGCATCGCGTCGCGCTCGCCGATACGGAGTTCGGCACGCTCGTCCTCGTGACCTCCGAAGAGGGCAAGGTGAGCCTGGTGCGCTTCGACGAGGATTGTCAGACGACCGGGATCGTACCCGTGGCGAACACGGCGTCTGCCGGCTCCCCGGCGCTCGCCGTCGGCGGCGGCTCGGTGGCCCTTGCCTGGGTGAATCGCGGGGCTTCCATCGCACACACGCGCCTGGCCGGCGAGCGCCTCTGCGAGTGACGTCGGGCGCGTTCCTTGATTGATGGCAGCCGGTTTACGCCCTTCCCGCCCCAGCGCCGTCGCGCCCCCGCGCCGCGAAGCGGCGCAAGGAGGGCGCCCGTCGCGCGGAGGCCGAAGGCCGAGCACGACGGGACGTACTTCGCCGCGCCCATGTGGGGGCAGCCATTTCCAGCCCCAGAATCGATACTCGCGCCGCCCGCGGCCGACTAAGCTCGGGATATGACCGACACGGTCGTGATCGCCGGGCGCTTCTGCGGCCCGCCACAGTCGGGCAACGGCGGCTACAGTTCCGGGCTCGTGGCTCGCGAGTTCGAAGGCGCCGTCGAGGTGACGCTGCGCAAGCCGCCCCCGCTCGACCGGGCGCTGGCACTGAGGCGCGACGCCGTGCTGGCGCTGTGTGACGGCGACGAGATCGTCGCGGAGGCCCGGCCGGCGACGCTCGAGCTCACCGTGCCGGATCCGCCGAGCTTCGACGACGCGGTCGTTGCCTCGCGCACGTATCGAGGATTCGAGCAGCATTCGTTCCCGACCTGCTTCGTGTGCGGTCCGGGGCGCGCCGCAGGCGACGGCCTCCGCATTTTTCCAGGCCGCGCCTCGGATTCGCGCCTCGTGGCGGCGCCGTGGGTTCCGGACGCGAGTCTCGCCGCGCCTGACGGCTGCGTCGCGCCTGAGTTTCTCTGGGCGTCGCTCGACTGCCCCGGGTACTTCGGCGCGGCTCCCGAGGAGCTTCCGCGCGCTCTGCTCGGACGGATGACGGCCGAGCTGACCGGGAGCGTCGCGCCCGGAGAACGCTGCGTCGTGATCGGCTGGCGCTTGGGGCTCGAAGGTCGGAAGCTCCACGCGGCGAGCGCGCTCTTCGGCGCGGACGGCACGCTGCGCGGCAAGGCGCGCCAAACCTGGATTATCGTGAACGGGTAGCACCGATGGCGGAACCACTCGTCGGCGCGATCGAAGCGGGCGGCACGAAGTTCGTGTGCGGAGTCGGCAGCAGTCCGCGCGATCTCTCGAGAACGGTGCTCCCCACGAGCGATCGTCCCGCCGAGGTGCTCGCCGCCGCGATCGCCTGGTTGCGCGCGGAGGAGCGACGGCGCGGGAAGCTCGCGGCGCTCGGCGTCGGCTCGTTCGGCCCGATCGATCTTCACCGGGACTCGCCGAGCTACGGCTTCGTGACGTCCACGCCGAAGCCGGGTTGGGCGAACACGGACGTGCTGGGCCCGCTGCGCGCGGCGTTTGCAGGACTTCCCGTCGGGTTCGACACCGACGTGAACGCCGCCGGCCTCGGCGAGTGGCGCTGGGGAGCGGCCCGCGCTCTCGACGATTTCGTGTACATCACCGTGGGTACCGGCATCGGCGCGGGCGGAATGTCGGGCGGGCGGCTCCTGCATGGGTTGCTGCACCCGGAGATGGGTCACCTGCGGATTCCGCGCGTCCCGGGCGATCGGTTCGAAGGCGCGTGCCCGTTTCACGGCGATTGCTGGGAAGGCCTGTGTTCGGGTCCGGCGCTGGAGAGGCGGTACGGCGAACCGAGCGCCGGGCTCGGAGAGGACCACCCGTGCTGGCCGCTCGCAGCGGAATACGTCGCGTCCGGCATCGCCAACATCGTCTACGTGCTGTCGCCGAAGCGCGTGATCCTCGGCGGCGGCGTGCCCAAGGCGGGAAGGCTCGGCCCGGAGCGGTTCCTCGGGCTCGTGCGCGAACGCCTCCGCAGCATGACGAACGGCTACGTCGCGGCACCGGAGCTCGACCGTAAGCTGTCGGAATTCATCGTGAGCCCTGCCCGCGGCGACGACGCCGGCCTGTGTGGGGCAATCGCGCTCGGCCACGCCGCGCTCGGCACCTGACCGGGCGGACGTATCGGGTGCGCCCGACCGGGCGGCGTCCCTCAAGTCTCTCGGCGGGAAGCCGTTCACGGGTTTGCGGCCGATGTTGCGTTCCAAAGTCTTCCTGTTGCCCCTCCTGCTCCTGACGTTCGGGTGTGGAAAGGTGGTCGATGAGGCGCACGCGGAGGAGCGCGCCCCCGCGAAGCGCGCGCCGGCCCCTTCGGCGAAGCCGGCCGGCGCCGAGCACGCGCCCGACAGGGGCGGCCCGCGCTACGGCGTGCCGTTCGCGTGGGAGGTCTCGAAAGAAGAGCCCCTCGCCAAGGCGCGCGCGTACCTCACGGAGATGCTCGCGGACAACGCCGTCAACGCCGGACAGGGGCGAACGCATTTCGCGCCGTTCGCCGAGACGCAGAGCCCGCGCGCCACGGTCGTCACCTGCGCCGACTCGCGCGTGCAAGCGAACGCCTGGGACGAGACGCCCGAAAACGACGCCTTCACCATCCGCAACATCGGCAATCAGGTCACCAACGCGCACGGCTCGGTCGAGTACGGACTCGAGCACCTGCACACGCCGGTGCTGCTCGTTCTCGGGCACACGGGCTGCGGCGCGGTCAAGGCCGCGATGGGCAGCCTCGACGGTCTCTCCGACCCGATCAAGAACGAGCTCAAAGGCCTGAAGCTTCCGGATGCGCCGAAAGGCGTGCCCGAGCGCAAAGCCTGGGCCGAGGCGGTCGTCACCAACGTGAATCAGCAGGTCGCGTTCGCGGTGGCGAACTTCGGAACGTTGCTGCGCGAGCAGCGCGTGTCGGTGGTCGGCGCCGTGTACGACTTTCGCAACGACCTCGGCAAGGGCTTCGGCAAGATCAGCATCGTGAACGTGAACGGGAACACGGAGCCCGAGCGGCTGCGCGCGTTCCAGACGGCGCTGAACGGCGCTCAGGCCGCGAGCCGCCCGGACGAGACGCCGTTCCTCGGCTCGAAACGCGGCGAGAGAAGCCCGGAGGCCGACATCGTGGACCTCCTGAATGACAAGGCGGGGCCGAAGCCGCGCCTCCGCATCGACCAGACCGCGCCCGAAGCGCACGGCGACGCACACGGCGCGGAGGGACACGAAGCAAAGTCGGCTCCGCCCAAGCCGCGCGCCCCGAGCCCGCGCGCCGCGTCGCACGGACACTGAGCACCTCTCGCGCCGTCGAGGAGCGGGGCGGCGCGTGCCGTCCCATGAACAAGGCTAGAACGCCGAGCAGTCCAGACTGATCGGCG
>DASXWF010000999.1:0-1644 GCA_036503835.1 Polyangiaceae bacterium
GGGCGTCCCGAGGATCGCCGCCAGGTTTTCGACGCCCGTGTCGCTCGTCTCGTCACTGCCGCTCGCGTCGCACGTGCTCGAGCTCGTCGTGCCGCTGATGGCGAATTCCTTGCCGAGCGTCACGGGCGTCAGGCCGAAAGCGCCCGTCCCGCTCGCAATCGTGTCGAACGGCGTGGCGCCGCTGCCCGAGCCCGTGCTGTTCGACGCGAACACCGACGTACAACGCTCGTCCGTGTAGGTCGTGAGCGCCCTGTTCGTGTAGGTGGCGGTCCAATGCGTTTCGAGTCGCTCGTTCTCGAAACCGGGCGGAGCGCCGGGTGGGCTGTTGAGCACGGTGTCGATCACGGTCCAGTAGTGATCTTCCTGCTCGTAGTCGTCGATGACGGTGCGGCCCGCGGACGTAGTCTCGTCCATGGTTTCACTGACGATCGTTCGCGCGTGGATGGTCCCGCTCCAGCCGCCGGGGCAGAAGGTTCGGGACTGAATTTCGTACTCGCCCTCCACGCGCCCTTCGCGCGTGCGGTCGAAGTTCGAGAAGATCACGTAGAGCTCGCTGATGTCGTCGTCCTCGTCCGAGCGGCAAAATTCGTAGATCGGCCCAGGCAGGCGTTCGCGCCGCCAGGCGTCCCCGACTTTGACGATGGCGTCGAGACTCAGATGCTCCGTGTTGGCCACGCCGGTCGCGTCGATGCGCAGCGAACGCACTTCGTCCCTCAGGTAATAGTGGTGGGTCTCGGCCGCCAGCGGGGCAATGCCGAGCGGGAGTCTCAGCACGAACGGAGCGCCGATCTCGGGCGCGGGCTCGGGCACGAAGGACCGCATGGGAGCGTCGAACGGCAGCGCCGGGTCGTACGCCGAGTGCGGCGTCATCACCGGATCACCCGGCAGATCGCGGTTGAAGTTCCGCACGGCGAAATCACGAAAATGATCGGCGAATGGGAACCTCGCGTTCAGGTGGTCGTCGAGGTCGACCTGATTCCTCGCGCCCTGGCTGGTCTTCCAGAAGTCGAGCACCTTCTGCGGATCCTCCCCATTTTCTTCCTGAACGAAGAGCGGGTAGAGGTACGCCTGATACGGGAGCGAACCCAACGTCGCGTGCAGCCCGTCCTTGTTCGAATCGCGCAGGAGCTGGTAGCGCCGGAAGAGCTCGGTGCGGCGCTCCTGATCGTCCGCCTGGAAGAACGCGAAGGACGACCACTCGGCGGACGCTTCGGTGAGCCACGATCGCACCTCGTCCGGCGGCAGGTCGGGCCCGGCCTCGCCGCACGTGCCGCCTTGCGCTTCGAAGTTCACGCGGAACGACGCTGCGTGGAAGAACTCGTGAGCCATGATGTAGCGAAACTTGGCGGGATCGCCGCCCGCAACGGGCAGCTGGTCCGCACCGACCACGAGGTACGCGCTCGAAATCAGCGGGCCGCCGCCTTCGCGCAGGCAGGGCGTCGCCGGAGCGGCGGCCGCGAGGGTCTTCTTCGGAATGGGCGTGCAGAAGCCGCCGCGCATGCGGCACTGATTGGTCTCGAGGATGTAGATGTCCGTGCGGCTCTGACGCCCGGGGCCGACTGTGTAATCGTCCGGCAGCGGGCTCGCGAAGGGGCCAGCCATCGCCGACCAGACTTCTTCCGCGATGGCTCCGGTGACGACGCG
>DASXWF010001000.1:0-2317 GCA_036503835.1 Polyangiaceae bacterium
CTCCGTTCGCGTCACGGATCGACGGGAGGTGGGCTCATCACCTCGCGCACTTCGATGGGAATGTCGAGCGCCTTGCCGCCAGGTCCGGGCGCCGCGGAAGCGCGCGCCGCGATGGCATACGCCTGCTGCGGTGTCTCGACGTGCACGATCCAGTAGCCCACGAGAAACTCCTTGGACTCCGCGAACGGCCCGTCCGTCACCTCGGGCTCACCGCCCTTGCCGGCCCGGACGATGCGCGCCTGGCCGGGCGTGCCGAGCCCCTCCGCGGCCACGAGCACGCCTTCCTTGGTGAGCGCCTGGTTGAGCTCCCTCATGAACCCGATGTGAGCCTTGAGCTCCTCGGGCTTCCAGTTCGCCACGTCCCAGTCTCCGCTCGCCTTCCCGCGCGGAGCATTCATCATCAGCATGAACTTCATTCCGTAAAACTCCTGTTCGGCGCCCAGTTTGACGCTTTCAGGGAGACGTCGGAGCCGAATCCGCTTTCTCGACGTTGCCGGACGACTTTTCTTTCGCGAGGCCCGCCACGGCGGCTCTCGCTCGGATCTCGCCAAAATGACTATCATTTCGAGCGCGGGATTGCGGTGTTACCTCTGTGTGGAGCGGCGGGCCGGAGCCGCGAGCAGCAGCGGGGGTGGCAGCACGGACAGGAGCACACCGCGATGACGATACTCAAATCGAGCTCGGGCACTCTGACGGCCGTAGCGACGGTCGCCACCTGCATGGTCCTTTCGTGCGAGGCGCCTCGCGACGAGCCTCCGGGTCTGGAAAGCATCGGGGAGGTCAGCGACGCCATCACGCTCCCGCCCGTGGACCCCGGTTCGATCGCGCAGGCGCCGCTCGTTCCCGTCGGTTGCGCGGACGGCACGGTGGAGCAGACCTTCGCCGGCGGCATCGTGGGCTGCGCGGGCGCGGTTACCTTTCCGAACCGCGCGACGTTGTGCGGGCCGGGCTACCACACGCTGAACGCGCAGACCTGGAAGTCCTCCCGTGGAACCACCGCGCCGACGCATCACTACTGGACGAACGACGCGCTCTCGTACGGCGGCTTCGGATCGGGGAACTGTACCGCCAGGTACTCCGCGGGTACTGCGTGTCCCGAGAACCAGCCGATGCGGGTGTGTGCGAGCACGCCGATCGATCCCGAAGGCAATCGCTGCAACTGGATCCATTGCGCGCTGGAATCGGGCACGAACGACTTCTTCGGCGGGTGCGTCGGCAACACGACCGCCGGCACGCTTTGCGTGCCGGACAGCGGCTGTGTCGACGGCAGCGTGGAGCAGACCTTCACGCGCGGGATGGTCGGCTGCGCGGGTTCGGTGACCCTCGCGAACGCCGCACAACTCTGCACCGCGGGCTACACCCTCGCGCAGGAACGCGACTGGCTCCGGTTCCGCGCGGGCGGCGTGCCCGCGCACAACTACTGGACGGCCGAAGCCTCCACGCACTACTCGGGCTCGAGTCTGGCCTGCTTCGCCACCACGAACGCGGCCGATCCGTCGTGCCCGGCGAGCACGCCCATGCGTGTTTGCGTGCCTTCGGGCACCGACCCCGAGGGCAATCGCTGCAATTGGACGAACTGCGATTCCACATCACCCCTCAGCACCGCCGCGAACGAATACCTGGGCGGGTGCATCGGCAATACGACGGCCGGCGCGCTGTGCGTTCCCTCCATGGGGTGCGCCGACGGCACCATCGAGCAGCAGTGGAACACGTTCATCATCGGCTGCGCCGGCTCGGTGACGTTTCCGAACCGTGACAGCCTGTGCGGGTCTCGTGGAATCGCGGTGCCGATCGGCGTGTGGCCGAGCGCTCACGGCGCCCTCGTGCCGACGCACAACTACTGGGCCAATCAGGCGCTCCTCTGGAACGGCAGCGCTTCCGGCAACTGCTTCGTCTCCCAATTCACGGGCTTCTCGTGCGGCATGGATCAGGCCATGCACATCTGCACGCCGAGCGGCACGGACGCCGAGGGCAATACCTGCGTCTGGACGCAGTGCGGTGTCGACTCCGCGACGCCCAATCACTTCATGGGCGGTTGCGGCACCACGGCCGGCACGGTCTGCATGACGGGCCCGTAGCGCTCGCTTCGGGAGAGGGCGGCGGCCTAGCCGTTGCGCAGCGCGGGGCGGCTCGATTCCGCAGCGTTCTGCGCGGGCGGAGGCTCGGACGCCGGCGGCGCCGGGCGGTCGATGCCCGCTGCCGCGTAGATGGCGGTTTCTTCCAGCGTCTCGTGCCGCAGGAGCTCGTCCACGAGCGCGTCCAGGCGGTGGCGGTTTTCGCGCAAGAGGCGGCGTGCTTCCGCGTAACACTCGGCGAC
>DASXWF010001001.1:0-1538 GCA_036503835.1 Polyangiaceae bacterium
TCGGCGTCGCGGAACAGGTGACGAACGGTGCGCGTCGTGCCGTAGACGAGCGCTCCCGTGAGATCCTCGCCGGCTTCGGCGAGGCCGCGCTTCGCGTTCAGCTTCGCCACGAGGAGCTGCCGCAAGAGCTCGCCGGACGACGTACCGCCGGCGTTTTCGAGAAGATCGAGCGCGTGCGCCGCACTCGTCACTTCGACGCTCGTTCCTTCCAGCGTGCCGTCGCTCGCGCGACCGAGCACGACCGGCAGCGCACCTTCCAGAGAGCCCCGCTGTTCCTGCCAGAAGTACGGCTGCTGCGCGCTCGAAAGCTGCGGGCGGCGGCGGCGCGCCCCGAGCACTTCGTGCGTGGTCGGCGAGCCGAAGGGCGTGAAGACGTGGAAGGCGTTCGCGGCCCGGACGTTTTCCCACTGCCAGGTCCAGGTGCCGGGTAGCGGCGCGGAGAGGGCGTGAATGCGCGTCTCGACGTCGAGGTCGTCGACGCCGTCGTTGTTGCCCGAAAGATTCGTGGCTACGAGCGCCGCCGCCGTATTCTCGGCACCGACGAGCGCCGCCGCCGCGCCGTTCGGATCGACGAGACGATACTGGATTTCCGCGTTCGCGCCGAGCGACACGCCTTCCGTGGCGTCGTCGAGGTCGTCCGCGTCCGCTTCCTTGAGCTGGATCTCGGTCGCGCTCGAGCCGACTGCGATCGGCAGATCGAACTTGCCGTCGAAGTCCGTGTCGCGCAAGAACCGAACGATGCCGAACGCGTCGTCGCGGTCGGATCCGACGAGGGAGAACTCACCGGCGGGCATGCTCAGCATTCCGTTGGAACGGAGCTTGAACGCGTCGGCGGTCGGTACGGCAAGCGTCACACCGGGCTCCGGCAGGTCTTCGCAGTCCTCCGAAAGGTAGACGCGGAGCTCGTAGCCGTACGGCGCCAGCCCGTCACCCGCGATCGAGGCGTCGGGAGAGTGAGGACCGTC
This sequence comes from Polyangiaceae bacterium, assembly GCA_036503835.1. Classification (GTDB taxonomy): domain Bacteria; phylum Myxococcota_A; class Polyangia; order Polyangiales; family Polyangiaceae; genus PMG-095. The sequence continues at coordinate 966 of DASXWF010001001.1, forward strand.
GTAGAGCGTGTCCCACACGTCGTCGCCGAAGGAGTCACTGCTGCCGGTCACGATCTCGACGGGCTCGATCGGCCCACCCGCGCAACTTCCGGAGTTCCCGTCGCCGCAGGGATCGGCGCTCAGCCGGTAGCAAGTCTTGAGCAGGTTCGTTGCTTCCTCGAACTGATGCAGCCCACCGTTGTCGCCGTCGAAGATCTGCACCGCGAGGTGGTCGAGCGCAGCGGCGTCCTCCGTGCCGACCGCGATTCGGAACCGTCCTTCCGTCGCTCCCACGGTATCGACGCCGAGCCCGCTCAAGAGCAGCATCTTGCCGTCGTTGCTGTCCGGCGTCGGCAGCCCCGTGAAATTTTCGCCGACCGGATCGAGCCCGCCAGCGTCCGAGCCGAGAAACACGCTCGCCGACCCGTCCTCACGCAGCGCTTCGAGGTCGCCGACGCCGTCGCCGTTCGCGTCGAGCACCTCGATCGCGACGAAGTCCCCTTCGCCCTGGAGCTCGCTCGTCGCGAGAGTACCGTCGCCGTTCGAGATCAGCGCGAACACCCGGCCGCCGCTCAGAATCGCGAGGTCCCCGAT
>DASXWF010001002.1:0-4446 GCA_036503835.1 Polyangiaceae bacterium
TGAGCGCCGGAGCCACCCGTCGCTCGCCCGTCGTGGCGTTGTCGTCCGTGCCGGCGCGGCAACGTGGTTGCCGTTGGACGTGGAGGACGCGTTCGCGCTCCAGCGGTTCGAGAAATCGTCCGCATTTCGCGCTTGCAGAAATGTCGCAGCCCGGCGGATCCTAACCAGGGCTAGTCGCGACGCTCCCGGCCGTGTAGGGCTCCTGTTCACGCGCCGATCTGGATCGCCCTCTCCCATGTCTTCCCTTCGTCATCGGATCACGCAGGCCAGCGACGTCGCGGGAGTGATGAAGCTCCTCTCGGATCCGGGTGACGACAGCTACGGCCCGAGCACGACGGAGGGCCTCACGCCGCTCGTGGCGCGGCTCCTGCGCGAGCGCGCGCTCCGGGGCCCGCTACTGGAGAGCCGCCGGCCCGACCCGGAAGCGCCGAACCCGGTGCTTCACGGGGTTGCGATGACCGGCTTCGTCGAGCTCGAGCAGGCGCGCGAATGGATCGCCGCGCCTCCGCCGCACCTGGTCGATCACGTGCTCGCTCGCGAGCAGGCGCGTGAGCCCGTGCTGCTTCGCCCCGACCGCGTGGCGGAGCGGAACGCCGAAGGCGCGCTCGCGCTCGTGTTCATCGCGTTCCGGATTGCGCCGGCGCCCGACCAGGCGGCGCTCAACACGTACATCGCGCAGATGTTCGAGAGCTTCCGGCTCTTCCACGCCGGCTACCGTTGCCCTCTGGCGCTGCACCCCGCTCCACCCACCGCCCGCGCCCGGCAGTCCCTGGCCGGACTCCATTTCAAGCCGGTCGGAGACGGCGCGAGCTTCTGGCTGCTCACCACGGAGGAGCTCAAGCAGGCACCCTTCAGCCCGTTCATCGTTCTGGGCGGCGCCCCGCCCCCACGTTTCGGCTTTTCTGCGAGCGAACAGGAGACGCTCCAGTTCGCGCTTCTCGGTTACACCGACGCGGAGATCGCGCGCCAGTTCGAGATCTCGCTCGACACCGTGCGCAAGCGCTGGCGCAGCATTTTCGGCCGCGTCGCCGACCAGGCGGGGATCTCGATCATGCCCCGGACCGACGGCGATCCGTCCAAGCGCGGGCCCGAGAAGCGGGGAGCCCTGCTCAACTACCTGAACGGTCATCTCGAGGAGCTGAGACCCTATCGCGCGGCCCGGGCTCGCGCCGATCAGGGCGTGAGCACGAGCGTGAAGTCGTAGTTGACGGCGGTTTCGGCCAAGGGGTCGATGCTCACGACGACGGCGTGACGGCCGGTGCTCGGCACGGTGTCGGGCGGGGAGGTGCCGCAGCTCGCGGCGGAGCAGATGCGCAGAACTTCGCCGTCCGGCGCGAGCACGACGTACTGCACGTCCGTCGCGGTGGCAGCGATGCCGACCTGGCTGCCGCTCGAAGCCTGGAACTCGAAGAGATGGGCGTAGTCGTGCCCGCTCGGAGCAACGGTCCCCGTCCTCGGGCTGTTCGGCGTGATGACGGCGAGTGACGGTCCCACCCTCACCGACGTGGCGAGCCCGCCGGGTAAGAAAAACTGAGCGAGCGGGGGCAGACTCAAGCGGAGGCGTTGCGTCTCCCCGGTGGCAATGCCGGCCCGCCAGTCCTCGACCACGAGGAAAGGGGTCGCGAGCGGCCACGTGCTGCCGACCAAGCCGAGCGTCGCCCGCTGGTCGTTGGTGACGAGCACCCACCGATCCGCGGGCGCGGTGAGATCCACGAGCGTGGGAACGAATCCGATCTCGAGGTTCGTCGCGACGGTTTCGCCGAACGCGACGCTTCGAAGCGGCGCAGGCACGGCCGCGAGCACTTCGGTGCTCGCAAAGCCGTCGTTGCGGAACAGCGCGACGAACTCCTGCTCGATGGGCGGCTCCAGGAGCAAGGTGCTGGAGTTGAAGTCGCAGACCGAGCAACCGTCGTCGGTGCCGGCGCTCCCGTCCGCGGCGAACAGCTCGACCTCGGCACCGTTGCTCGAGTCCTCGCGCGCCGCCACCGTGAGCCGGGTCCTGATGCCTTCGACGAGCGGAGCGTCCGCGGGCACGCCCTCGAGCACGTAGAAGTCGCCGCGGTTCGAGGGTTGAATCCGGGTCAGCTCCCCGAAGGGCAGCGTGCCGGAGGACGAGAGGCGTTGCGTCGTGACGGTGAGCTCGGTGTTCGAGCCGATGCAGCGGACGGAGGCGAGGCTCGGCTGTCCGAGCCCGCGCATGGGCTTGGTCGTGCGCGGCACGCCGTTGTCGAACCTGGTTGCGGGCGGGATGACGGCGTTGCCGCTCTCCGGATCGATGATTTCGAAGACGAGGTCGGCGTCCTCGGAGAAGGTCGCCTCGATCGCGAACCAGGCGTCCGGCACGTCGACGCGGCGAAGCGTGTCGGAGTAGTAGAAACAGGGGAGCTCCGCGCTCGTTCCGATCGTGAGCGCAGCGAGATCCGGCACCTCGATCGTCGTCGTCAGCTCGGAGAATCCGGTGAGCGTGTTCGCCGTGATCGTGATGAGCTCGTCGTAGGCGTCGAAGGCCGCGTCCGGGCGCGCAGCAGGATGCCGGAACGTCGTGTCGGGGTTGTAGACGAACTCGAAGGCGCTCCCGTCGGGCACGACCACTCCGCAATTGCTCGCCCCCACACATTGCTCGCGCAACGCCGCGATCGGGTGCGTCGCCGCGTAGCGCACCGACCAGGTGACGTTCATGGCCGCCGGAAGAGTGGCGCGGAACGTGACGGGTTGCCGCTCTTCCAGCGCGGGGCCCGTCCGTTCGAGCGCGATCGCGCCGAGCGAGTCGCGCTCGGCGACGACGAGCTCCTGCGTGACGCTGTCGAACTTGCCGTCGCCGTCCATGACGGTGAGCGTGACGGGATAGGTGCCCTGCGCGAAGTAGCGGTGCGTGACCGTTTCGGCACGCGTCGTGAACGCCTGGTCGCCGTCGCCGAAATCCCAGAGAAACGACTCGAGCGGCAGCGTGTTGGTGATCGATTGGCGGGGGTCGAACGTGTAGCTGGAACCCGGTTGGTCGAGCGCTATCCCGATCGCGAACCTCGCCTCGGGGGGCGGCGAATCCCGGTCTATCGTGACTTCCGCCACGTGCTCCGCCCAAGCCTCGCGAGCTCCGCGGCGCGCTCTCGCGGCTACCGTGTAGTCGCCCTGCTTGTGTGTACGCGTATCCCACGTGAAGCGGTACGGCGGCGACGTCCAGGTGTGAATGACCGTGGGGACCGAGTCGGGATCCAGGAACCGATCCGCGATCAGTTGAACGACCGTGGGCGGCGTCTCGCCTCTCGCGGTGACCTCGAATTCCACGTCCCCGTCCGTGGTGAGATTCTCCGACGGCTCGACCAGGTCGAGCGCGAACTCGCTGGTGGCCGAGAGCTCGAGCGTGATGTCGGTCAGCGACTCCGGCTCCAGGGTCACGAGCTCTTCCCCGCACAATTCGACGCGCTCGCCGTCCGCTTCTCGTTCGACGGTCGCACAGCCGGCGACGAGGACGTTCATCTCCGCCGGGATCTCCAGCGGGTTCGACAGTTCGTCCAACACGAGGAGCGTATCCGCCGGATCGACGAGGCCGACGGGCAGGTCGTCCTCCACGACGGTACCGACGATCCTACAGCTCGTTTCGGCGTCGACCGGCGCGAACTCGTCCTCGTCGTCGATGACGCAGCGGATTCGCAATTCAGCCGTCTCGGGCGCGCTGTCGCAGTTCCACCAGCTGAAATGAGCGACCGACGCGCGCAGCGAAAGTCCGCTCGGCGAGCGTGGAGACGCGACCACCACGCCGGTGCCCTCCTGATTCCAGATGCCCGTCGTCTCGTCGAGCGACCAGAGCGGGATCTCGTCGCCGGCCCGGATCTCCGTCCGGTCGGGGTGCAGGCTCGGATAGATCGGGAGCTCGATGGTCGCCTCGATGTCCTCCGCGAGTCGCACGGGTTCACCGTCCTGGCTGAGCTGGAACTCTGCCGTTCCGTAGCTCACGATCGGGATGGACTCATCGTCTTCGTCGATGCCCTGAAAGCGCCCCGGGAAGGCGGCTACCTCGACGCTCATGACGTTGACGGGCGTGATGGAGACTTCGATGGGCCCGCTCACGGGCTCGCCGGACGCGTCGACGACCGCGTTCGGCGGCAGCTCGAGGCGCACGCCGTGTTTCCCGGCCGCTGCTCCGCCCAGCTCCACGGCAGGAATGGTGCGCGGAGGCTCGCGTTCGAGGAGCGCAGCGTCCAGGCTCAGCGTGCGCGTCCCCGCGTGGAGCGTGAGAACCTCGAACTGATCGGCGTAACCCTCGCGGGTGAGCTTGATGGTCACCGTGCGGCCGCTGCGGAGACTCAGCGTCGCCGCGCCGTCGTCGTTCGTTCGCGCCGAGGTGCCGGAACCCACGACGGCGAGCTCCACGTCGCCGAGCGGCCGGCCGAGCACGTCTCGGACCGTCGCCCGCACCGCGACGGAATCCCCGTTTCCGTCCTGGCC
>DASXWF010001003.1:0-1631 GCA_036503835.1 Polyangiaceae bacterium
GGGTGTCGCCTGATCGGCGAGGGCCATGGTGGCGGCGCTCGACAGGAGCGCGAAGACGTAGGGTGCGGTTCGCTTCGACTGCATGGTCGCGCGATCTACCACGGCCCGCGACGCGCGGGAAAAGGCTCGAAAAGTCCGGAATTTCGGGCGGTTTGCGGGCGGGTCGCGGAAGGCAGCGGGCACGGCTGGGCTCAGGGCTTGGACGCCTCGGCCTGACTTTCGCACTCCGCGGCCCCCCAAATGCTCGCGCCGCAGGCGATGGCCCCGATCAACGCGGCGACCACGTCGCCCTTGGTGAGGGAGTACACGGCGCCCGCGCACGAAGCGGCTGCGCGGGCGTTGTCGTCGGCGCACGATTCGCGCGCAGGCTCACCGGCGTTCGCTGGAGTCGGCTCGGAAGGAGGGGCCGAGAAGCGCCGAACGAGCGCCTCGGCGCCGGGTTCGCTCGTGCACTCGAGCACCTCCGGCGGCGCCTGGCAGACGAGAGCTTCGGGGGGCGGCGCCTCGGATTGAAGACAGGCCTCGCCGGGAGAGACGGACGGGTTGGGAGTGAGCGGACCGCTGACGTTGTCGGGCATTCGACCTGGCTCCGTGTTGGTGTTTCCGAACACGGAGGAGGTCGGTCGCGCGTCGCGCCAGTTGCGTACCGGTCGCTAGTGCAGCGCAAACGAGATAGCGGCAATTTTCAACGTGGGCGCTGCACTAGCGCGGACGCGCAGCGGACGCGGGGTCTGGGGCGAAAGCCCCAGCAAAACGATTGGGGCAAGCCCTGCGAAGCAGGGCCAACCATCGCTTGCGATGGTTGCGCTTATCTCATAAGCGGTGCACTAGCCGGCGCGCGGCGTTCGTTCGCGTGTGGGTGCGAGCTCGCGGGCGGCCTCGGTGCGGCTCGGCAGCTCCGCTTCGAGCAGGCGCTCCTCGGTCGGCTCGATCCCGAGCGCGACCAGCCTGCGCCGCGTAATCTCGAGGGACCGGCGGTTCAGGTCGATGCCGAGCGCGCTCCGCCCGAGCCGCGCGCAGACGGCGAGCGTGGTGCCGCTGCCGAGGTACGGATCGACCACGAGATCGCCCGGCTCGGTGCAGCTCGTCACCAGCCGCTCCAGCAATGCCTCGGGTTTCTGGGTGGGGTAGCCGGTGCGCTCCTTGGCGACGGGCGCGACGATCCCGATCTCCCACACGTCACCGAGCGGCGTACCGGGCGTCGGATCGGCGGTCGAGCTCGAGCGCAGCCGCCTGCCGCTCGCGTCGACGACCGCGCGCTGCTTGCGATCACCCCAAGTGGCGCGCGTCGAGGCGGCGAGCGGCTCGTAGAGCTGCCGGAAGCGCGGCACGGCTTTCGGGTCGCGGACATAGCGCAGCAGCACGTCGTGCATGCGCTGGAAGTTCCGCGTCTTCGAGGGCCAGCGCCGGTAGCGCCACACGATCTCGCTCGCGAAGCAATCCACGCCGAAAATCTCGTCGCAGAGCACCTTCGAGTAGTGGCTCGTCTTCGGATCGACGTGGAGCACGAGGCAACCCTCGGGGAGGAGGAGCTCGCGTGCGGCGGCCACCCGTTCGACGAGGGCTCCGAGATAGGCGTCGAGGCTTTCCCAACGGTCGTCGAATGCCTTGTGCACGGTGCGCTCGATGCC
>DASXWF010001004.1:0-6196 GCA_036503835.1 Polyangiaceae bacterium
TGCTCGGCGTCGAGACGCTCGGCATCAAGGAGACGTTCTTCGATCTGGGCGGGACGTCGCTGCTCTCGGTACGGCTGTTCGCGGAGATCGAACGCCGCTTGGGCGTGCGGCTGGCGCCGGCGACGCTCTTCCAGGCGCCGAACGTCGAGGCGCTGGCGGAGTTGCTCGACGGTCAGGTGACCTCCGGGGGTACGCCCGGTCTCGTCGAGCTCGCGACGGGTTCGGAGCACGGAACGCTCTTCTTGCTGCACGATCAGCGCGGCGAGGTCGAGCTTTACCGTGCGCTCGCGGAGCGGCTCAGCCCGCGGCTGCGCGTGCTCGGCGTCGAGCCCGAGCGCGCGGAGCGAATTCCGGCGTTGCAGACGCGCGTCGAGCCGATGGTGAGCTACTACGTCGCGCGCATCCGCAGCGTTCAGCCGGCGGGACCCTACCTGCTGGGCGGGCTCGACGCGGGAGGCGTGCTGGCCTTCGAGGTGGCGTGCCGCTTGCGCGCTGAGGGCGAGGCCGTTCCGCTGCTCGCGCTGTTCGACGCACCCGAGCGGCGTTCGCCGCTGTCGAGCCTGGGGCTCTGGCGCGACCGGCTGGACCGCTCGCTCGGCACGCTGTCTCCGAGCGACAGTCCGCTCGAAACGGTCCGCTCCTTCGCGAAGAAGGCCTTCGACGCGAGCGCGTGGTTCGCGTTCGATACCCTGCGCGTGCGGCTCTTGCGGCGCTCGACCGATCGCGGAGAGAAGCCGCCCTGGTACGTCGAGTTCATTCCGCCCGAGATCGTCAGCCTGTACGCCGAATCGGAGCCTCGCGCCGCGCGCTTCGACGGCAACGTGGTGCTGCTTCGCGCGCTGGGCGCCGGCTCGGCCAGTCCTCGGGATCGCCCGGTGCGACAGCGCGATCGCGACGAGACGCTCGGCTGGCAGGCGCGCACCGGCGGGCGCGTCCACGTCGAGCGCGTGGCGGGCGGACACCTGACCATGTTCGAGGAACCCCACGTCTCGGCGCTCGCCGAGCAGCTCTCACGAGCGCTCGGCGCTTGCAGAGGCTGAGGGCTGCGGCGCTCGCTAGGCGCCGCGCCGGCTCGCGCGCTCGAGGGCGAGCCTGAGGTGGTCGGTCATGATGTTCACGTACGGCTCGTAGACGAGACTGTCGTGATCGCCCGGGACCTCCACGACCTCGAGCTGGTCGATGTAGCCTTGCCAGCCGAGCGTCGGCCCTGCGTGCTGGAAGGTCGGCGCGATGTAGCTTGCCCGATACAGCGTGGCGGGCCCCGGGTACGGCTTCGGCTCGTAGCTGTCCGATGCCGCCCAGAACGCGCGCGTCATCTCGAGCTCGCGCAGATCGTACGGAACGGGCTGCCCCTGGCTGGCGTAGAAGCGGCCCATCAGATCGACCTGAAGCTCCCAGCGGAAGCGCTTGAAGCGGGCCTTCGCACGCTCCTTCAAGTAGCCGATGCCCCCGCGCCGCAGCATCTCGAACTGCCCCGTGGTCGTGAGCTGAATCGGCTTGATTCCGGAGCGAAACGTGTCGAGCAGCACCAGCAGCGCCACGTCCTTGTCCCGCGCGCGCAGGCGTTGGGCGAGCTCGTACGCGACGTTGCCGCCGCCCGAGTAGCCGCCGAGCAAGTAAGGGCCGTGCGGGTGCACGCGCAGGATCTCGGGCAGGTAGAGATCCGCCATCTCCTCGATGGTGCGCAGGGGCGCCGCGCCGTCCACGCCTTTTGCCTGGACGCCGTAGAAGGTCTGGCGCTCCCCGAGGCGGCGCGCGATGTCGCGGAAATTCAGGACGTTGCCGCCCGCGCCGTGCACGCAGAAGAAGGGAACCGAGCTGCCGGCCTGGATCAGCACGAGCGGCGTGTACCCGTTCGTCGGCTTCGTGGCGGCGGCGGCGTCTCGCATGCGACCCGAGGAGCTCGGCGACCGGTATAACCTGACCGTCTCGCTGGCGCTACCCTTCCCGCTCGTCGCGCCATCCGGCTGCGGCCGGAACGAGCTCAGCGCTGAGCCGCCGGCGCGCTCGCGACGCGTGACAAGGCGCGCCGGACGCGCGCGAGCGGCGCCTCGATGTAGCGCTGGATCAAGAGCGCCAGGAGAACGACGACGCCGAACGCCGTGAGTCCGCGCACGAGCAGGCTCCAGGGGGCGTGCCGTTCGAGCATCCAGAGCGCCGTGGTGTGCATCAAGTAGATCGAGTAGCTCAGCACGCCGATCAGCCGCAGCGGCCGTGTGTTCAGCACCCGAAACGGCCAGACGTCGTGCCAGATCACCGCGGCGATGAAGAACGGCAGGATCCCGAAACACTGCAGCGTGTAGCGAGCGGTCTGTTCGAAGGCCGGAATCCAGATCAGGAGGCTCGCGAGCACGGCGACCGCGCCGAGCGGCAGCCAGGTGGTGAGGAGCCGGCGCCGGTCGATCGAGCCCCGATCGAGCACGGGATTCTTCCAGACGGCCAGGATGCAGCCCGCGAGGATCGAGTCGATGCGCGTGTCGCTGGCGATGTACGTGCGCTCCTTCGACGCCCCGAGCGCGAACACCAGCACGCAGCGCCAGAGCAGGACCGCGACGCAGATGCCGAGCAGCACGGCCGCCTGCCGGTTGCGATCGGGCAACCTGCGCGAGAGCACCAGGTAGAGCAGCGGGAACACCAGGTAAAAGTGTTCTTCCACCGCGAGCGACCAGTACACCGCGGTGCCCGGCGCGATGCCCTCCCACCAACCGTGGCTCACGATGCGATAGTTCGTGAAATGGAGGACCTGTGCGAGCACGCCGTCGACGGTGAGCGATCCACCGGTCCAGCCGAGCAGCGTGAAACCGGAAGAAACGGCGAGCACGAGATAGAACGCCGGGAAAATCCGCAGCACCCGGCGCAGGTAAAACTGCTTGAGGCCGATCGTCCGCGTCTTCTCGAACTCGACGCGGAGCAAGGTGGTGATCAGAAAGCCGCTCAGGAAGAAGAACAGCCCCAGGCCGAAGTAGCCCGGGACGAAGCGTTCCAGCCCCGCGTGGGCCAGAAATACGATCAGGATCGAGAGCGCGCGGATGCCGTCGAGCGACGGGATGTGAAAGGGGCCGCCCTCGATCTTGAGCTCCGGCTTGCCGGCGCTCCGGGTCTCCGCGGGCGGGGAGGAAGCGCTGGGGGCGATCGCGGATTGCATCCGAGGGCGTTCCTCCTGCGGCGAACGAAACGCCCCGCCTCGGCGGTCACTCCACGACGATCAGGTCGCCGCTGCGCACGGGGAACATCGCGGCGCCGCCGTGATTGTTTTGGATCGCCTCGTACGTGAACCGAATGCGCTGGAACCTGGGGAACTGCCGGACGACGAAGATGCTCGAATCGTCGGCGAAGTCGGTGAGGCCGCCCGAGCGCGCCATGGCCTGCAGCATGTTCGCGGGCGGGTCGAGCTCGAGCACGCCGGCGCCCTTCACTTCACCGAGCACCGTCACCTTGATCGGGACCGCAGCCTCGACGTTGATGGTGACGCGGGGCGCGACGATGAACTGCTTCCAGCGCGTCTCCATCTCGCGTGCCAGAGCCGAGGGCGGCTTGCCCGCGACGACGACCTCGCCGATCAGCGGAAACATCATGCGGCCGTCGTTTCGGATCTTGCCACCGCCGCCGAGGCCGTCCTGCTCGTAGACGCGCACGCTGATCGTGTCGCCGATGCCGATCACGTACTCGGGCGATCCGGGGTTCCAGTCCGTGCGCGGCAGCTGCGAGTACCAGGTGTACTGGCCGGAGCTCGCGCAAGCGGGCGCCAGGCACAGCAGAACGGCGGAAAGCGCGACGCGCGCTGCATGCCCGGCGAGGGTCGCGTTCTTCGCGGCTTTCAGAACACGGAGCACGCGAGAGGCATTACTACGTGCAGTTTGGCCGTTCAAGTGCCGAGTCGCGCGCGGGCTTTCTCGAGTTCGTCGCGCGTCGAAGCGCCTCCGGCGCGGCAGCGCCCGAGCGACGTGGACGCTCGGAACGCGACGTGGGAAGCTCGGCCCTCCTCCACATGCCGGACACGCAAATCGTCGTTCGTCCGCCCGCCGCGATCGAGCCGTGGCGCGAGCCGGGCTGGCAGCGGCTGTGGTTGGCGTTGCAGCGGCGCCCGTGGCGTTCGCTCGCGCTGGTTCCGGCCGCGCAAGGGGCGCGGCCGAACTTCGCGCTCTCGGTCGGGGTGACGCTGTCGCGCACCGGGATGCTCCACCTCGGCGTGCCGATCCAGGTCGCGGACGGAGCGCGCGTGCCGCTAGCGTCGCTCGCCTCCTTCGCGGAGGAGATCCGCCGCATCACCGAGGGCGGCGATCGCATCATTTTGGCGCTGGCGCCTCCCAGCGAGAATCCGGTGACGACCGCGCTCGCTCACTCCGCGGACGCGGGGCTGCTCTGCATCCTGATGGAACAGATGGCGTCCAGCGAGGCCAAACGCACGGTCGAGCAGATCGGCGCCGACAAGTTCCTGGGCTCCGCGATCTTCCGCGCCGACGGCACGATCGGCGCCTAGCACTACTGTCGGAGAGTCGCTTCTTCTTGCGGGACTCGGGGCTTCGCAGGGCAGTGCCCATCCCTGCAGTTGGGGCTCAGAGCTCGAGCACGGTCGAGAGTCGCTTCTCCGAAAACAGCGCCTTCGCCTCCGCCAGATCGGACGAACCGCCGGGCGGGCTCACCATGACGAGTCCGTCGATGACGTAGTCGAAGGCGCGGCAGTCGGCGTGCGGCGTCGCGAGCGGACCGTCGACGACCACGAGGTCGTAGTAGGCGCGAAACGAGTTCAGCGCGTCTTCGAAGTGGCTGGACAGGATGAGCCCGGGCGAGCGCATCACGCCCTCCCCGATCACGTGCAGCGTCGGAGTGCACTCCATCACGATCCACGACGGGGTCTTGCCCTGAACGCGGCCGCGCAGCTGCTGCGAGAACCCGGCGGCCATCGGCAGCTGCACGTTCATGACCTCGTGCACCATGGGCCATTGGAAATCGGCGTCGACGAGCAAGACTCGCGGATGCTTCGCGTCGGCGAGTCCGAGGGCGAGCTCGCAGGCGATCGTCGTCTTGCTGCTGCGCGCGTCCGGGGGAGCCGTGACTCCGACGACGAAGCACGACTCGAGCGCGAGCGGCAGCAGCTGATCGCAAAGCTCGTGGTGAACCTTGCGCCGCACGGCAGGCGCGGGCGACCACGCCGCATGCACCTTGTGCGTGATGATCTTCGGGCGCTCGGAAGGAACCGGGTTGCTCTTTCGTTCGGCAGCCGGCCGGGGCGTGCTCGGATACGCGGGCCGACGAGCGCGTTCCGCTTCCGGCGCTTGCGAAGCGGTGTTCCCCGGCGCGACGGAGCTGCGTGACGGTTGTTGGTAGTAGGGCGGCGTGCTCAGATGTCGATGGGGCACTCGCTCCGGTGGTGGAGTGCTCACGTACCGGTAGCTCGGCTCGCGCGACGGCCGCGCCGCCCCGGCGTCTTCACCGCCGAGCCCCTGCGTCGGCGTGCGTCGCGCGGCTGGCGGGATGGGCGAGCCGAGCATTTGCGTCGTGCGGCCCGGGCGGCGCCGCGGCGGCTGCGCGGGATCCTGCTCCTTCAACGAGTCGGGCACCATCATGCCGCCCGGCAGCGTCTGATTCGCGCGTGGCCCCGGCCTCTCGACGATGGCTTCGAAAATGCGGCGCGGCGGCTCCACGAGGGTGCTCGGGGCCGGCTCCTCCGGCGTCTGGCTGTACGAGCCGGGGCTCTTCGCCGGCGCCACCACCTCCGCGTCGGCGGGATCGTCCGGTGGTGGAGGGGGAACGGTGAAGCTCCTCGTCACGACCACCCTCTCGGTGCCGGGGCCTGCGCTCGCGTCCTCTTGCGCGGCGTCGGGCGCCGGAGCCGGAGGCAGCTGTTCTGCCGCGGGTGGCGTGCGAATCACGGAAGGCACGAGCGGCGCGCCGGGAAACCCGATCTGCGTGGTCTTGCGGGGTGGTTCGATGTTGACGGTGACCTCCGGCGAGAGCCGGCGATCCTGGGCTTCGGAGCCGCCGTTGGCGCGCGGCGCTTCGGCGCCTTGCGCCGGCGCGGGCGGATTGCTGCTGCCGTATTGCTGGGGAGGAGCGCTACTGCCGTACTGAGGGGGAGGATTGCTGCTGCCGTACTGAGGGGGAGGATTGCTGCTCGGGCGTGGCGGCGGCGGATTGCTGCTGCCGTACTGCTGGGGAGGAGCGCCGCTGCCGTACTGAGGGGGCGGATTGCTGC
>DASXWF010001005.1:0-3085 GCA_036503835.1 Polyangiaceae bacterium
TGCCGAGGTGCATCGGCAACCAGCCGCGCTTCGGCACGACGCAGCCGGTGCGCTCGAGCGCGTCCAACCATTCGAAGCGCAGAAACGGCGGTGTTTCCGGCGTGAGCAGGGCACGATACGCGGCTTCGCCGAGCTCGCGCAGCGAGCCGTGCGTGCGCACCTCGAGGTTCTGGGGCTTCACAAGATTTTCCTGAACCGGTACGCGATGAGCTCTAGCAGGCGATCGCCGAGCGGGCGGAAGCGGAACGCGTGCCGATCGATTTCCGAGCTCCCCTGCAGGTCTTCCAGGAACGAACGTTCCACGGCCGCCCCGAACTCCAGGCTCGAAACGGAGACGTTGACCTCGAGATTCGTTCGAAATGAAAGGTGGTCGAGGTTGTAGGTCCCGACCGTGCTCCAGCGCCCGTCGATCACGGCGGTCTTGGCGTGCAGGATCCCACCTTGCCACTCGAACAGCCGGACTCCAGAACGGAGCAAGGTGCCCCACGTCGCTCGGCTCGCGTGGCGAACGATCTCGACGTCGCTCGTGCCCGGCATCAGAATCCGTACGTCGACGCCCCGCTCCGCCGCGTGCTTGAGCGCGCGGCGCACGGCGCGATCGGGGACGAAGTAGGCGTTGCGGATGTACGCCCGCGAGCGGGCCTCGTAGAGCTGCGAAATGTAGGCGCGTGAGATCTCGCGGCGGCCTCGCCAGTAGCTTTGCCCGAGCACCGCGACCTCCTGACTGCCGCCGGGGTTCGCCGTGACCTCGACGCGGTGCGCGCGCTCGAAGGGCCGCCCGCCCGCGAGCGCCCAGCCTTCGAGCAACACGAGGTAGAGGTCGCGCACGGCCGGGCCCTGGATGCGCACGACATCGTCGCGCCAGCCGCCGCCGCCGGTCTCGTCGAGCGAGCGCCAGGCGTCCGCGATGTTGAGCCCGCCCGTGAACCCGAGCTCCATGTCGACGATCAGGATCTTTCTGTGATCGCGCCGCGTCAGGCGTCCGAAGCGGAAACGCTGCCGCCAGGGCGCGAGCGGACCGAACTCCAAGACCTTCGCGCCCGCCTGGCGCAGCTCGGCGAACATGGTGGGGTCGCTGCCGATGCTGCCGAACGCGTCGTACAGCACCCCCACTTCGACGCCGCGCGCCGCGGCCTGCACGAGCTCGTGCGCGAAGTCCCGCCCGATCTGGTCGGAATCGAACCAGTACATCTCGAGCAGGACGATCTCGCGCGCGGAGCGGATCGCTTCCAGCATCGCGGGATACGCGGCCAGGCCGTCGCGCAAGAGCTCGACGCGGTTGCCCGAGGTGAAATGCTGGGGCACCGCTCGAAAGCGCTTGGGGATGCGATCTCGAGCCACGCCGTATATCCTGCTGCGGCGGGTGCCATCCGCATAGCCCGGACCTCCTCATGCCCTTTTCCGTCCGCGATTTTTCGAGACCTGGCCTGCGCTGGCTCCTCGCCCTTTCCTTCGTGGCTTCGTGCAAGCGTCACGAGCCGCAGGTCGCCTACCCGACGTATCCGGGCGGCTATCCGACCCAGTACCCGAACCAGGCGCCGCCCGGCGCGCAGCCGCAGCCGGGACCGCCCGTCGCGCAGCCCGGACAGACCGCGGTGGCGCCGCTCCCGCCGACGCCGGCCACGCCGTCCGGACCCATCAGCGGACCCGACCCCATCAACCAACTCGATGTCGCATTTTTGCGCAACCAGGGCACGGGCATCCTGCGCGAGCTCGTGGCCGCGCTGCCGCCGCTCCAGCAAGGTCGGGTCGCGAACATCCCGCTCGTCGTGGACAGCACCATCGGCGAGGTGAACGCGTTCGCGACCTGCACGCGCGAAGGTCGCGCGGCCATGGCGATCACCGACGGCCTGCTCGAGATCAAGGCGCAGCTCGCGCGCGCCCGCGCTCACGACGAGATCGGCGGCACGCGCAAGGTGGACGAGTACATCCAGCTCATCGCGCGCAACCAGCGCCCGAAACAGCCGATCGTACGCCCGGCCGCGGGCTTCTTCGATCCACGCATCGACAACGACGCCCGCAAGGTCGCGCGCCAGCATCAGATCTTCGAAGAAGAGGTCGCGTTCGTGCTCGGCCACGAGCTCGCACACCACTACCTGAACCACCTGCCCTGCACCGGCGCAGGCGCGCTCGCACCGGCAGAGGTGGCCCGCGTGCTTTCGGACGCGGTGCCCGGCTTCAATCAACCGAACGAGCTCGCCGCGGACATCTCCGGCACGAACGACATGCTCACCGCGGGCGCGCGCCGCGCGAGCGGCCATCGCTTCACCGAGGGCGGCGCTATGCTCGTCATGCAATTCTTTTCGGGTCTCGACTCGTCGAGCCCCGCCGACATCTTCAACTTCGAGCGCAGCCACCCGCCCCCGTCGGTGCGCGTTCCGGTGATCCAGCAGACCGCCTCCGCCTGGCGTTCGACCGGCGGGCGCGGCCTGCCGTATCCGTTCTTCTGAGCGCAGAACCGCGGTCCGGCACGCAACCGGCACTGCGGGTCGGCCGAGTCACCGGAAGACGCGATGAAGACGGAAGAACCCACGCCACGGCGCCTGAAAAAAGCGCGCGAGCAGGGTGACAGCCCCATTTCCCACGCGTTCGGGGCGTCCGCCGGCCTGTTCGCGGCGCTGCTCCTGATTCCCGGCGCGCTGGCCGCGACGGCAGCGCGCGCGGCCGAGCTCCTGCGGGCTGCGCTCGCCCCCGGCGCGAAGGAACCGCCCGCCTCGCCGGTGCTGCTCGACCTGCTCGCGCTCTCGGCGCCCCTGCTGCTCGCGGTCGCGTTCGCGACCGCCGCCGTGGGTCTCGTGCAAACGCAGGGCATCGTGAGCGCCGCGCGGCTCGCGCCGCGCCTCGAGCGGCTCGACCTCGTGGAGGGCACGAAGAACCTGTTCCGTCTCGAACGGCTGCTCGCGCTCTTGCGCGCGCTGGTCGCGGCGCTCTTCGTGGCCGCCTTCGTCTATGCGCTGTTCGTCGATCACGCGCGCGATCTCGTCGCGCTCGCCGGTAACGAGCTCGGCGTGCCGGTCGTCGTCGAGAGGCTCGGCACCCGTCTCGGCTGGGCGGCGGCGCTCGTCGGCCTGGGGCTCGGCTTGGT
>DASXWF010001006.1:0-4091 GCA_036503835.1 Polyangiaceae bacterium
GCGCCGAGCTTTTGAGCGAAGTCGGCGCCGTTGGTCGCGACGGCGCTCGCCACGACTGCGGCCGGCGTCGGAGCCGGGGCCGCCTGCGCGACGGCGGCGCGAGCGACCTCGGCTTGAGCACCCGCAGCGAGCATGGTCGGCGCGCGTGAAGCTCCGAAACCCGGACCCGCGGGCATGCCAGGTGCGGTCGGCTGGCGCGGGATCGGTGCCGCCATGGGCGCAGGTGCAGGAGCGGCAGCCAACGGGTTCGAGCCGTACGAGAGAGTGGTCGCCGCCGTGCGCGGTGCGGGCGCCGGAGCGATGGGCTGAGCCGCGGGTGCGGGCGCCGGGGCAGGCGCGGGAGCCGCGGCGGTCGTCCCCGCCTTCTTCGCGAGCGCGTTCACCTTGTCGATGAGCTGCTGGGTGTCGAAGGGCTTGTCCGCGAAGTCGTCGGCGCCCACCTGGCCGCCGAGCGTGCGGTCGTAGGGCTGCTGCTTGTTCGAGAGGATCAGGACCTGGAGGCCGGGCTGCGCCGCCTTCAGCTTTCGACAGAGCTCGTAGCCGCTCGTCCCCTCGAGGCCCGCGTCCACCACCGCGACGCTCGGTTTTTCACCGAGCTTGGCGAGCGCCTCATCGGCGCTGCCGCAGGTGAGCAGCCGGAAATCCTCGCCAGAGAAGGTGATTTCCATCACCTTCCGCATCGTCTTGCTGTCGTCGACGGCCAGCAGGGTCGTGGTCAAGAGCGCTCCAAAGAGTGGGCGAACGGAGCGCGATCATCCTGGCCGTGCCGAACAGTGTCAAGGATTTCACAGTTCGAACGCCCTTCCGGGCTCAAGACCCGCTGACGGCGTGCGCCGCAGGCTTTCCTCGGCTTCCTGGCCGGCGTTTGACAGGCGCGCCGCGGGGACAAAAATAAGCGTCCGTGAGCCCCCTGACGAAGCGAGCCCGCTCCGTCCTCTACGCCGTCGTGACCGAGTTCATCGAGACCGGCGAGCCCGTGGGCAGTCGCACGCTCACGAAGAAGCACGGTTTTTCGCTGTCCGCGGCGACGATCCGCAACGTCCTGGCCGACCTCGAGGACGCAGGTTACCTGGTCCAGCCGCACACCTCCGCCGGACGCTTGCCCACGCACGCGGCGTTCCGCCTGTTCATCGACGCGCTGATGCGCGTGCGGAGCCTGCCGAACGGCGATGCCACGCGCATCAACGAATGGCTCGAGGACCTGAGGCCCGACGCCGACATCCCGCGCGAGACGGGCAAGCTCCTCTCCGGGCTGAGCGGCACGCCCGCGGTGGTGCTGCGCTCGCGCACCGAGAGCCGGACGCTGCGCAAGGTGCGCTTCATCCCGACACGTCCCGGCGAGATGCTGGCGGTCGCGATCTTTCACGACGGCACCGTGGAGAATCGGTTTTTGCACATGGACGCGCCGATCAGCGAGAGCGAGCTCGAGCGCATCCACCACATGCTGGAAGAGGTGGCGGAAGGGCGCACCCTACCCTCGCTGCGCGACGCCATCTTCCAGAGCATGAGCGAGCAGCGCGACGAGCTTCGCACGCTGCATCAACTCGGTCACACGCTGATCCGCTCCGTCGCCGAGGGCGTGCCGCGCGCGGCCGACGTCGTGATCGAGGGTCAGACGCTCTTGCTCGAGCAGAAGGACTTCGCTTCCGCATCGCACCTGCGCGAGCTCTTTCTGGCGCTCGAGGATCGCGAGCGGCTGGTAGGTCTCCTCGATCGTGCGCTCGCGAGCGAGCGGGTGCAGGTGTTTCTCGGCGAGGAAACCAGCGCGGAGGTCGGCTATCCGGTGAGCCTCGTCGCCGCCCGCTATCAGGAGCGCGGCGAGCCGGGCGGTGCGGTCGGCGTGATCGGGCCGACGCGCATGGACTACCCGCTCGTCGTGCCGCTCGTGGCCGCGGCCGCCGAAGCGATGAGCGCCGCGATCGCGCGCAGTCAGGAGTCTCGCGGCGATCCGGAAAAGTCGGGCGGCGGAAGCTGAGGCTCGAGCGCCGGACCGCGGCGGAGCTGTGTTAGCCTCCGAAGGGCATGGCCGACAGCGAGGCGCGACCGATGGACAAGGCGCTCGAGGCGTGGGCGGCCGGGGATTTCGCCGGGGCGCTGCGCGGCGTGCTGCCGCTGCTCGAAGCGCAACCCGACGGAGCGATGGCGCTGCTGTCGACGGCGTACCTCGCGGCGAAGCTCGACGGTGCCGCGAACTTCGCCGACGGCCTGCGGGCGGCCGCCGAGCGCGCCGTCGACCTCGGGAACCTGCCGCTCGCGATCGCCGGCGGCGCTCTCGCGCGCGAGCTCGGGCTGGACGCGAACGCGATCTACGACGCCGCCGCAACCGCGTACGGTCTCGGCTCCTCCCGCATCAAGCAAAAGGCTCCGCCGGCGCTGCCGACTCCCTTGCCCGACGCGAAGCCATTGCCGAGCAAGCTATCGGAGAAGGAGCTCCTCGAGCGTGCCAAGAAAGCGGTCAAGGGCGCGACCGAGCAGCTGCTCACGCATCCCGGCGCGGGCGGTCCCTTGCCCGCGGCTCCGCTCTTCTCCTCGCTCGATCGCGACGCGCTGCGGGCGTTCGTCGAGATCTTCGAGATCAAGCTCTACGCGACGGGCGCGAAAGTCGTGGAGGAGGGCGCGCTCGGGAGCGAGGCGTTCGTCGTGGCGCGCGGAGAGCTCGACGTGAGCCGCCAGGCGCTCGGCGCTTCGAGCGCGCTGCACCTGGCGCGGCTCGGCGGCGGCTCGCTCGTCGGAGAAATGGCGCTGCTCTCGCGCGCGCCGCGCGCCGCGACCGTGTCGGCGGCGTGCCCGAGCCTCTTGCTCGTCGCGAGCAAGGCCGCGCTCGACCGCGCCGTGCAGAAGCACCGCGAGCTCGGTAAAGAGTTCGCGGAGCACTGCCGGCGGCGCATGCTCGACAACCTCGTGCGCACGAGCCCGATCCTGCGCAGCGTGAATCCTTCGGAGCGCGCCGACCTCGTGCAACGGTTCGCGATTCGCGCGTTCGAACCCGGCGATCGGCTGGTCACGCAGGGCACGCACGCCGAGGGCCTCTACCTGATCGCGTCGGGCGAGGTCGCGGTCGTGCACGCGGAGCCGAACGGCGACAGCACCGTGGTCGCCCGGCTCGGCCCGGGCGAAGTGCTGGGGGAGGTGGCGCTCGTGTTCCGGCGCCCCACCATCGCCGAGGTGGTCGCGCACCACCCGACGATCACGCTGTTCTTGCCGCGCGAGCGCTTCCTGGAAGCCGTCCGCGCCCATCCGCAGGTGTTCGTCGATCTGTACGAGCTCGCGGCGCGCCGGGACGAAGAGACGAGCAGCGTCGCGGGACTCGAAGCGACCGATCTCGACGACTCGATCCTGGTTTGAAGCGAAGATGCGCGGCGCCGCTCTGGGTGCTTCGCTCGGTCTTGCCGTCGCGGCGACTCCGGCGCTGGCGGAAGAGCCGCGCGGGCTCGATCTGAGCTGGACCGCGCCCGCGACCTGTCCGGGACGCGCGGACGTGCTCTCCGGCATCGTGGAGCTGCTCGGCGACGACCGAGCCCTGACCGCGGGCGCGCCGCTGCGCGCGCTGGGCGTGGTCGATGCCGGTGTCTACGGCTACCGGCTGGAGTTGCGGTTTCCCGGGCCGAGCTCGGAGGTCGTGCGACAGATCGAGAGCGACCGCTGCGACGAGCTCGACGGCGCCGCGGCGCTGATTCTCGCGCTGGCTCTCGATCCCGAGAACCCGCGCCTGGCCGGGGTGGGGCTTCCGCAGTCGGCCGTGGCGGTCGAAGCGCAGGCAGAGCCTCGAAAACCGCCCTCCGCAGCGCCGGTGGCGGACCCAGCTCCTCGCACCGCCGAGACCGCGGAAGCGCGACCGGCGCCGAGCTCCGGCTCGAGCTCCATCGAATCGGTACGGTGGGTCAGTCCGAGCGCAGGGGCGCGCTTCGCCGTCGACGTGGGAACTCTGCCGTCCGTCGCTCTCGGCGGCTCGGTCTCGGCAAGCCTTCCGTTCGAGCCGATGGTCGGCATCGCAGCTATCTCGCTGTTTGCGCCCCAGACCGTGACCGTGAACGGGGCTGGCGGGACCTTCTTGCTCGGCGCGCTGTCGCTCCTGCCGTGCTGGCCCTTCC
>DASXWF010001007.1:0-2155 GCA_036503835.1 Polyangiaceae bacterium
CTCGACCGCATCGCCGCCCAGCCGCCGCGCGACGTCCGAACGCTCGCGGAGAACACCGCGCAAATGCTCGCCGGCCACGTCGGCCTGCCGCGCTGAGGTTGCGGCAGGCGCGTGTGACCGATCTCGTCAGACGACGACGGCCGTGGCGTTCCAGCCGAGCGCGATGGCGTCGAGCTGCTCGCCGGCGAGTCGAGCTCCCGTGAGATCCGGCGCGACGCTGATGTGCCGAACGGCGGCAGACAGCGGCAGGTAGCGCTGAATCTGCTTCTCGCCGTAGAACGGCTTGCCGTTCCGGTAGGTGACCTCCTTGGAGGCGATCCTCGCACCGGGTGAGACCGCCGCGGACATGCCGCCCGCGCCGTAGTTCGCGGTGCGGAGCGACGAGCCCTCGCGGCCGAGCGCGACCATCACGTGCGCGTCCTTGCCGGTGTTCCAGATCAGGACCACGTCTCCCGGGTCCGGCATCCAGTCCGCCTTGGCGGGCGGCACTTCATCGAAGGGGCACGCGCCACCCCAGAGGCGCGTGACGTTCACGGACGCTTTCCAGGGACCGAAGGCGTCGTCGTCCGTGCGGTTGATCCACTCCTGGCGAATGCCCAGGCGCTTGTAGAGCCAGTGCGCCAGATCCCCGCAGGAGCTGTAGCTCGCGCGCTGCTGCGGCCCGGGGCCGTCGCGTTCTTCGGTGACCTCGACGTAGACCGGGTCGTCCTTGCTGCGCCCGGCCTCGTAGCCGCACGCGTACTCGCAAAGCGCCACGACGGCGGTGCGCCACACATCGAGAGTCAGATCAGGCGAAGCCATGCTTACCCCTTGTTGAAAGTCGGCGTTTCCCGAACTCCCACATTCCTCCCGCCTTTCGCGCAGCGCAATAGGTAACTCTTCAACCCCCCACGGATTTTCGCTCGGGATTTTTCTCGTTCCGTCGAGCTACGGGCAGCTCTACCGTCGGAAGGCATGGAGTCGTCTCGCCTGCCGCTGAACGGTACGCGGCTCGCCAAGCCTGACGGGGAAGTGCTGGTGTGGGCGCCCGGGCAGGGGCTCCTCGTGGCGAGCCTGCGCGGGAACGGTTATTTCGAGTTTTCGCGCGCGATCATCGAGCGCTTCGACGAGCAGCGCATCGTCCACAAATCGCTCGCGCTGTTCTTCGATGCCGGCCGCCTCGAGCGCTACGAGTCGCCGCTGCGCACGACGCTCACCGAGCACTTCCTGACTCACCGCAAGGCCATCTCGCGCCTCGAGGTGTTCGCGCGCTCGCGCATGGTCACGATGGGCGTCAGCGTGGCGAGCCTCGCGCTCGGCGGCCTGGTCAAGGCGCACGCGAACGTCGAGCCGTTCCGGCGATCGCTCGAGGCGGCCCTGGCCGATCGCGGGGTAATGGGGTTTTCGTCGGATGTCCTGGAACTCTAGAACCAGCGAGTCTCAGCTCGCGATGGCGGCCGGTTGGAGCGGCGGAATGCCGAGCTCCGCGCGCACGGCTTCGAGCGGTGTGTTGCGGTGCGCGAACAGGTCGTAGCCGTCGCTGAGGTCGGCGTTGCAGCGAGCGCCGCGCTCGAGCGCGGTGAGGACGCGCGGGACGTCGAAGAGGTCGCGGTAGCCTTTCGCGACCGGCGTGATGCGCAGGCCGAGGTGGAACTGGAGGATGCCGAAGAGGAGGAAGGAGAAGCCGTCACGCCGCGCGAACCCCGCCTGGAACGCGGCCTGCTGGATTTCGCCCTGGGGGTCCGTTCCGTAGCCCGCGAGGACGTGCCCGAGGTCGTGGAACACCATCGGGATGCTGCGCGGTTCGCCGGGGAAAGCGAAGTGATTGTCGACGAAGTGGTCGTAGACGGCGCGGCCGAGGCTGCCGGTCGGGCAGCCTTCGAGGGCGCGGTAGCGAGCGGCGAGCTCGGCGTCGCCCCCGAGTCCGAGCATCGGCACGACCATCCCGAGCACGCCCGGGAAGCCTTCGGCGTTGCGGATGAAGCGGCTGACGCGGCGGAGCACGTCGAAGCGAGCGAGCAAGGCGTTGCCGTGCGCCACCTCGCGGAGGACGGCGAGGCCTGCGTCGTCGAAGTCGAGGGCCGCCGCGAAGCGTTCGACGGCCCGTTCGGTCTCCGGGCTCGGAGTGCCTTCGACCAGCGCGGTGACGATCGCGATCTGGAGAGCGCGCTTGCGG
>DASXWF010001008.1:0-4642 GCA_036503835.1 Polyangiaceae bacterium
CGCGGCGCGGCTACTCGGGATCAGCCGCCGCAGCCTGTATTACAAGCTCGAGGAGCACGGGCTCCTGCGGGCGGGCGAGTAGCTCGCCCACCCGCCGCGGATTCGGACCAGCGCCGATCAGGGGAGGCACTGCGAGTTGTCGTCGGGATCGACGGCGGCGCAGGATGGGCC
Organism: Polyangiaceae bacterium; assembly: GCA_036503835.1. Taxonomy (GTDB): domain Bacteria; phylum Myxococcota_A; class Polyangia; order Polyangiales; family Polyangiaceae; genus PMG-095. Next base: position 172 of record DASXWF010001008.1, read on the forward strand.
GCACTCCTGGCAGAAATCGCAGGAAGCGGAGGTGGCGTCGGCGCAGGCGGGGTCGACCACACCACAGCCGCAGTCGCAGTCGGCGTCCGAGTACCAGCTGTTCGGGCACGTCCAACTGACGAGGTCGAGCGACCAGTTGGCGATGGTGAGGCACTCACCGCCTTCGACGGGCGTCGACACGTCGTTGTCGTCGATCGTCACTTCGCTCAGGACCACGTTGCTGAGCGTGAAATGCGCGTCACCGGCGCCCTGCTCCGAATCCGCCGCGTACACGAGGGTGCCCGAGGTGGCGAAGAACGTCTTGTCGATGACGGGAGACGAACCGGATTGGTCGATGTCCTTGAAGACGAGCACGCAGTCCACGCACGTCTGGTAATTGGCCTCGTCGCCCTGACCGAGCACCACGGTGAGGGGGCCGCTGCTGTTGCGGTCGTACACCTGGAGCGTCCCGTAATCGAGCTCGGCGGCTCCGATATCGACGTAGAAGAGGTAGCTCGTACGAAGTGAGGAAGCGTTCACTCCGGCGAACTCCGGCGTGAGCTCCGTGCACGACGTTCCGCCGCTCGATCCGCCCGAGCCGGCGCTGCCGCTCGATCCGCCCGAGCCGGCGCTCGTGCCGCCACTTCCGCCCGGAGCGGTTCCGCCGCTCGCGCCGCCCGCACCTCCGGAGCCTGCATTTCCCGCCGTGCCCGACGACCCGCCCGCGCCGGGTCCGCCGCTCGCGCCGCTGGATCCCGAGCTTCCTGCAGTGCCGGAAGTGCCGGACGAACCGCCCGTGCTGTTGCCACCGCTCGAACCGCCGCTTCCGCCGGCGCTGATGCCGCCGCTCGAACCGCCGGAGCCCGCGGTGCCCGCGCTGCCGCCGCTGCTCGTCGAGCCTGCCGTTCCACTCGACCCCGAGCTGCCGCTCGCCGAACCCGCCGTCCCGCCGGAGCCCGCGCTGCCGCTCTGCCCGCCGCCGCCCGAACCGGAGCTGCCGCTCGTCGAGCCGCCCTGCGCTTCGCCGCCTTCACCGCCCTGGCCCGCGGCACCGCCGCTGCTCGCGTTGCCTTCACCGCCCTCGCCGCCGTCGCTCGGGGGGGTGCCGCCCTGTCCGGCGCCGGAGCCGCCGCCCGTGCCGCCCGTGCCGGAGCTGCCGCCGACCGGACTCGTGCCTGCGTTCCCGCTGGCACCCGCCTTGCCGCCCTTGCCTGCGCCGCCGCCCTTGCCTGCGCCGCCGCCCTTGCCCGCGCCGCCGCCCTTGCCCGCGTTGCCGTCTTCGACGCACTGGCCCCGGGTCATGTCACAGAAGAGCCCCGCGTCGCAGGTGTCATCGGCGTTGCACTCGCACCCCTTCTCTCCGCGCTCGCAGTCGCCGTCGCCGCCTCCGCCCGAATCGTCACCGCACGCGGCGGCGAGCAGGGAGAGCATGAAGCCGGCGAGAACCAGTCGAGAGCGGGTCGTTGTGCGCATGAAAGTAGCCTCCGTATCCCCTCAGAAAGTCGGGGCGGGATATGGCACGGGCGGCAGGGTGCCGCAAACCGCTCGCTGCGGGCCTGACCGGCTCAGCCCGAGCTATTGGTCGGCACCGGCGGCGGCACCGAAATGAGACGCCCGCGGCCGCTCTGAGCCGGGGGGACATAAACGCCCCACACGTCCCGCGCGTAGCCGAGCACCGTGCGATCGCTCGAGAAGGTGCCGCTGCGCGCGACGTTCAGGATCGAGCGGCGCGTCCAGCCTGCCTGGTCGTGGTACGCGGCCTCCACGCTGCGCTGGCAGTGCACGTAGCTCAGGAAATCCGCGAGCACCATGAAGGTGTCGCCGCCGTAGAGCAGCGCATCGACGATCGGGCGGAAGCGCGCGGGATCGTCGGGGGAGAACGCGCCGTTGGCGATGGCGTCGAGCGCCTGCCGGAGCAGCGGCTCGGCGTAGTACGTCTGCATCGGATCGTAGCCGTGCTCGCGCGCCGAGCTCACCTGCTCCGTCGTGAGACCGAACAGGAAGAAATTCGCCTCCCCCACGCACTCGCGGATTTCCACGTTGGCGCCGTCGAGCGTGCCGATGGTGAGCGCGCCGTTCAGGGCGAACTTCATGTTGCCCGTGCCCGACGCTTCCATGCCGGCGGTCGAAATCTGCTCCGAAACGTCCGTCGCCGGGATCAGGAGCTCGGCGAGCGAGACGCTGTAGTTCGGGACGAAGATCACGCGCAGGTAGTTCCGCACCTGCGCGTCGGAGTTCACCACCTGACCGACGGCGTTGATGAGGTGGATGATGCGCTTGGCCATGTCGTAGCCGGGCGCGGCCTTGCCCCCGAACACGAAGGTGCGCGGCACCACGTTGTACGGCGCCTTGGCCTTGTACTGCTGGTAGAGCGACACGATGTGCAGCACGTTGAGGAGCTGCCGCTTGTACTCGTGGATGCGCTTGATCTGCGTGTCGATGAGGTGGCTCGGATCGATCTCGATGTTGTACTTCTGGAGCAGCGCCGCGGCGAGGCGCGCCTTGTTCTGCTTCTTCACCGCCTGCCACGCCGCCTGGAACTCGGGATCGTTCGCGTGCGGCTCGAGCTTCGCGAGCTGGTCGAGATCGACCTCCCAGCCCGGGCCGATGCGCGAGGTGATGAGCTGCGAGAGGCCCGGGTTGCACTTCATGATCCAGCGCCGGGGCGTGACGCCGTTCGTCTCGTTGATGAACTTCTCGGGCTCGAACTCGTAGAAATCCTTGAACAGGTGCTCGCGCAACAGGCGCGAATGCAGCGCGGAAACGCCGTTCACGCGCATGGAGCCGACCACGGCGAGCGCCGCCATGCTCAGGCGCTTCTCGGAACCCTCCTCGACGATGGACATGCGGCGGAGCCGCTCGTCGTCGCCCGGGAAGCGCTTCTTCACCTCGGCGAGGTGGAGCGAGTTGATGTCGTAGATGATCTGCAGGTGCCGGGGCAGGACGCGCTCCATCAACCAGACCGGCCAGCGCTCGAGCGCCTCGGGCAGGATGGTGTGGTTGGTGTAGGCGAGGCAGCGGCGCGTGAGGGAGAACGCGTGGTCCCAGGGCATGCCGTGCTCGTCGCAGAGCAGGCGCACGAGCTCCGCCACGGCGAGCGCCGGGTGCGTGTCGTTCATCTGGAACACGGCTTGCTCGTGCAGGTTGTAAAGGTCGGGGTGGTAGCGGAGGTGCCGGTTCAGCGCGTCCTGGAGCGTCGCCGAGACCAGCATGTACTCCTGCTTCAGGCGCAGCTCCTTGCCCGCGGGCTGCTGATCGTTCGGGTAGAGCACGCGCGAGATGTTCTCGCTCGCGCTCTTCTGCTCCACGGATTTGATGTAGTCGCCGCGGTTGAAGTAGGAGATGTCGAAGTCGCGCGTGGCGCGCGCGGACCAGAGCCGCAGCGTGTTGACGACCTGGTTCTTGTAGCCGGGGACCGGCAGATCGTACGGGACCGCCACGATGTCCTGCGTGTCGATCCACTCGTGAACGGTGCGCCCGGTCGCGCCCGTGTACTGGATCACGCGACCGCCGAAGCGCACCGTGTAACAACGCTCGGGCCGCGCGATCTCCCAGGGGTTGCCGTTGGCGAGCCACTGGTCGGGGGCTTCCGTCTGCATGCCGCCGGTGATGTCCTGGCGGAAGATGCCGTAGTCGTAGCGGATGCCGTAGCCCATGCCGGCGATGCCGAGCGTCGCCATCGAGTCGAGGAAGCAGGCGGCGAGCCGGCCGAGGCCGCCGTTGCCGAGCCCGGCGTCGGGCTCCTGCTCGAGGATCTGGTCGAGGTCGATGTCGAGCCCGCCGAGGGCGCGCTGCGTCTCCTCGCGGATGCCGAGGTTGATCAGGCCGTCGTCGAGCAGCCGGCCGAGCAAGAACTCGAGCGAGAGGTAGTAGACGATCTTCGGCTGCTGCTTCTCGCGACGCTGCCAGGTGCGCGTCCAGCGATCGTACATGCGATCGCGCGCCGTGCGCGCGAGGCTCACGAACTGATCGAGGCGCGTCGCGGCCGCCGGGTGTTTGCCCTGCGTGTGTTGGACGTGATTGACGAAGCTCTCCCTGATCGCTTCGGCGTCGTGGGGGAGCTCGTCGACCGGGATGTTGTATTTGGCGGAGTTCGACAATCTGTCGATCCTTCTACCAACCCCGAGCGGCGGACTGCTAGCGCCGAGATGCGCTTTTTCTGACGCTGCCGACGTGCCTCTGCGTTCCGACGGCGAGAATCGCCCTGCGCGGTCCCGTGCAGCGTGGGCGAAACCCTTGCGACGCAATCGGAGGGCCCGGATCCTGGCGGACTGAATTAGCTTTCTTCGGACGATGTCCTTTCGCGTGGGTCGAATTTCGGGTAGCGCCCTCGCCGCGCTCGTCCTCGCGACCCGGGCGGCACCGGCGCGCGCGCTCCTGGCGAAGGCGGTGCGGGCCGACCTCGGGATCGACGCGGCGCGGGCGCTCGCGCGTTCGGCGCGGAGCTCGCTGCCGTTCTGCGTCGAGCCGCGCCGGGCGCGGGCCGAGCACG
>DASXWF010001009.1:0-4809 GCA_036503835.1 Polyangiaceae bacterium
CAGCCGGCGCGGGCGCGGCCGTCGCCGAACACCCGGCGCTCAGCGTGGGCCTGAAGCCCATGAACTGCCCCGGTCATTGCCTGTTGTTCTCGCACCGGCGCAGGAGCTACCGGGAGCTACCCTGGCGCGTCGCGGACTTCGGCCGGCTGCACCGCTACGAGCGCACGGGCGTGATGCACGGCCTCGCGCGCGTCCGGAGCTTCTGCCAGGACGACGCTCACATCTTCTGCACGGAGGAGCAGGCGGAGGCCGAGGCGAACGCGTTCACGCGCCTGGTCTACGACGTGTACCGCGTCTTCGGCATGACGCGGGTGGACGTGAAGCTCGCGCTCCGGCCCGAGCATCGCCTCGGCTCGGACGAGATCTGGGATCGCGCCGAGAGCCTGCTCGAGCGCATCCTGGTCGGCATCGGCCTGCCCTTCGAGAAGATCGTGGGCGAGGGCGCGTTCTACGGGCCGAAGGTCGAGTTCCACGTGACCGACGCGCTCGGGCGCAGCTGGCAGCTCGGCACGATTCAGCTCGACTACTTCCTGCCGGAGCGCTTCAGGCTCGACTACGTCGCGAAGGACGGCGCGCTGCACCGACCGATCATGCTGCACCGCGCGGTGTTCGGATCGCTCGAGCGCTTCTTCGCGATCTACATCGAGCACGTCGCGGGAAAGTTCCCGACCTGGCTCGCGCCGGAGCAGGCGGTGCTCGTGACCGTGAGCGAGAAGCAGGCCGAGTACGCCGAACGCGTGCGACGCGAGCTCGCGGCGAGCGGGTTGCGCGTGGCGGTCGACGCGGGCTCCGACAAGCTCGGAGCGAAGATCCGCAACGCGCGCCTGATGCGCCACCCTTACGTCGTCGTGATCGGCGACAAGGAAGCCGCCGCCGGCACGCTCGCTCCGCGCTCGCGCGACGAGGGCGAGCTCGGCGCGATCACGATCGGGGATTTTGCGGCGCGCCTGCGCACCGAGGCCACCCCGCCTCGACCGGGTGCCGCATGAAACGACGAGACTTGGCGGGTCTTTCGCCCGCGGAGAGGAAGAAAGCGCCACATCCATGCCGCCAGTAGGTGGAGGTCGAAGGTTCAGTCGGGATACCCGCGGGCCCCAGATCCGCATCAATCATCGCATCCGCGTGCCGGAGGTACGGGTCGTCGCGGAAGACGGCTCGAATCTCGGCGTGCTTTCCACGGAACAGGCGCTGCGCCGGGCGCAGGAAGTCGGGCTCGACCTCGTCGAGGTGAACCCGAAGGCCAGCCCGCCCGTCTGCAAGATCCTCGACTTCGGAAAGTACAAGTACGAGGAGAAGAAGCGCGCGCGTGACGCGAAACGCAAGCAGACGATCGTCGAGGTGAAGGAGATCAAGCTCCGCCCGAAGACGGACGACCACGATCTCGACACCAAGGTCCGCGCGGCACGCAAGTTCCTCGAGGCCGGCAACAAGGTGAAGATCGTGTGCCGGTTCCGCGGGCGCGAGATCACGCACCCGGAGCGGGCGCGCATGCAGCTCGATTTCCTCATCTCGAAGCTCGAGGATCTCGGGAACGTCGAGCAGCGCCCGGCGATGGAAGCGCGCACCATGGCCGTCCTGATCGCGCCGAAGCCCGTCGTGTTCCAGCGCCTCGCCAGCGAGCGCGCGCTCCGTGAACGGGAGCGCGAGAAGCAGCGCCACCACGCCGAGGCGACGGGCCAGCCCATGCCGGAGCACCTCGACGAGGAAGAGGACGATCTCGACGACGACCTCGACCACGACGAGGAGGACGACGACGAGGGCGACGACGAGGGCGACGCCGAGGGCAACGGCGACGACGCGACGGCCTAGTTTCGGACGGCGCGAAAATCAGGCGCCCGCGAGCGCGGAAGCAGGCCGCAATGGCCTGCTTACCCGAACCGCTCAGTGCGGAATGATGTTGCCGAACCAGGCGCCCGCGGCTGCGGCCACGGCGACGACGAGGAATACCAGCCCGACGACCTTGCTGTTCTTCTGCGGGGCGGGCGGCGGAGTCGAGTCCATCGTGTCCGAAGCGACCTGACCGGACGACTGCGGAGCGGAATCGTCCGAACGTGGGCTGGCGGCTGTCGGATTGCGGGATGCCTGAGAGCCGGCGACCGGTGAGCTGAAGCGCGGCTCCTCGTCGTCCTCGAGCGCGGCGAGGTTCCCGAGCTCGTAGCTCATGGGAGGAAGCTCCGACTTCGACTCCGAGCCGTCGCCGGAGAATTCGTCGCCCCACTTACCCACGTCTTCGAAGGACCCGATGCTGACGGGCACCGTGCCGACGATGCTCTTTTGGCCCGCCTCGCCCGTCGCGTCGAGGGACGAAAACTCGAACAGCGCCTCGTCGATCAGCGAGCCGATGATGGCGCCCTTGTCGACCTTGTCCTTCTTCTTTTGCGCGCGCTCGCGCCAGATCGGCAAGACGAGCTGCGACAGATCGAACGAGGACACGGCCCGCCCGATGTGGAAGAGGATCTGGTTCAGATCGCGCCCGAATTCGCGCGCCGTCTGGTAACGCTTGGCGGGGTCACGGGCGAGCCCCTTCAGGATCACGCGCTCGAGCTCGGCGGGGACCTTGGGGTTGATCTGGCGGAGCGACGGGATCTCCGCGCGCTGCACCATCCGCACCGTCTCGAGATCGCTGTCGCCCTGGAAGAGCCGGCGCCCGGCGAGCATCTCCCAGAGGATGATGCCGACCGCGAACACGTCGGTGCGAGCGTCGACGGGCTGGCCCTCCGCCGCTTCCGGCGAGAGGTAGCTGAACTTTCCTTTGATGATGCCCGGCTCGCTGTGCTCGAGCTGGCTGTTCGCCTTGGCGAGCCCGAAATCCACGATCTTGACCTCGCCGTGGCGCGTGAGCAGCACGTTCGGCGGCGACATGTCGCGGTGCACGATGTGCAGGCTCTTGCCCTTGCTGTCGACGAGCTCGTGCGCGTAGGTGAGGCCCTCGCAGATGCGCACGCAGACCAGCGCCGCCTCCTCCACCGGGAACGGCTGGTTCATCTTCCGGCGATACTCGATCACGCCCTTCAGATCGGAGCCGTCCACGAACTCCATCACGATGAAGTAGGTGTTGTCGCCGACGCCGATGTCGAACACCTGCACGCAGTTCGAGTGCGAGAGGTGCGCGGAGACGCGCGCCTCGTCCAGGAACATCCCGATGAACTGCTTCTTCTCGGAGAGGTGCGGCAAGACGCGCTTGATCGCGACGAGCTTCTTGAACCCCTCGAGCCCGGCGCTCTCGGCGCGGAACACCTCCGCCATGCCACCCGCGGCGATCCGTTCCAGGACCTTGTAGCGCTGCGCGGGTTGAGCCATAGGCCGGGACCGCGATCCTAGTGCCGGCGGGCGGCACAGGCAACAGAACGCTGGGATCGCGCGGCTACCGTGCGGCAGCCGCGCGATCTCGGGTCACCGGCTCAGCCGCCGACGCAGGCGGAAGCACACTTGATGTAGCTGTTCTCCGGGTCCGTGCTCTTGAGGTCCTCACAGCTCGCCTCGTTGATGCACTTCGCGCCGCATTCGGCGACGCCTTCACAGCTGCCCCCCGAGTCTCCACCGCCGGTGTCGGCGATACCGCATTCTTCGACCTTGTCGGCTGCGTCATCGCACTCGTTCCCGCACGCCATCGCCGACAACCCGAGCAAAGCCACGACAAAGATTCGCTTCATGATCCCATCTCCTCACTCTTGGGTGTTACACCGCACGCCCGCGCGAGCCCGTAACGGACGACGCTCGCCGGCCGTGAATTCGGAAGCATCGCGAACCTACGCGCCCTCGGTCAAGTTTCTTCCCTGACCTTCTCTAACACTACGCGGCGCTCGCGAACGCACACCCCGACCGTTCGGCCGAGATCCTCCCCTGAACGGACCCTCTCCCTACTGGCACTTGGACGTGCACTGCGCATACGTGCTCGTCGGATCGGAGAACTTGTTCAAATCGAGACACTCGGCGTCGTTGATGCACTTCGCGTAGCACTCGTTCTTACCGGAGCACTCGCCTTCCGTGACGAACCCCGCGTCGTCGCGACCGACGCACTCCTCCCAGTGATCGACGGCCTCCTCGCATTCGGTCCTGCACCCGAGCGCCGAAAGACCCAACACCAGCAAGATCGCGAATCGTTTCATTGGTTTTACCGGTTCTCGCGTGGAGCGCCCGGCGAGTATCGCGGATCGGCTCCGATTTCACCAGCATTCGGGCCACGCGGGCGAGCGCGCGCGGCCGCGACTTTTCGGCCATTTCGTCGACATCGGCTTGACCCTCGCGAGCGGACGATGGATCACTCCGCCCGCCATGAGCGACCACGGTCACGCTGCGCACGCCGAAGCCGGCGGCGGACACGACTACTCCTACGCCGGCGAGCCCGCCGACCGACCGGCGCCCGACGAGCCCCACACGCCGGGCTGGCTCCCGCTGCTCGGCATCGGCCTGGTCCTCTCGGTCATCCTCGGCTTCATCGTAATCCAGCCTGACGGCAAGACCCGCGAGCAACTCACCGCTGCCACGCCGGAGGCACCTGCCACGACCGCCGCTCCGGCAACTGCTGCACCCGAAGGTGCCGCCAACCCCGAGCGCCAGCCGCGCGCCCTCCCCTCCGGCTTCCGCCCTGGCGCCATGCCGAGCGGCATGCCCCGCATCCTCGGCAGCGGCACCCCGCGCCGCGTCGGACCGGGCCCCTTCGCCATGCCCGGCGCGGCTGGGGATGCGCGCCGTCCGCCCCGCCAGCCCCCGCCGGGCGATCCGCACGCCGGCCACGACCACTAAGAAAATCGTTTCAAAAGGGAATCCCGGCCCTAGCCTTTCGGCGGCTCGTGTGCCAGGTTCCCG
>DASXWF010001010.1:0-6530 GCA_036503835.1 Polyangiaceae bacterium
CTACCACCAGCGCTCGTGTCCGGCGTGCACGTTCCGTTGGTGCAGGCATAGCCCGTTTGGCACTGGGTGTTGCAGCTGCCGCAGTACCTCGAGTCGGTCAGCGTGTTGACGCACATGCCGCCGCAGACCTGCGATCCGGTCGGGCAGCCGCACGTGCCGTTGGTGCATGCCGTACCGCCCATGCACCGGTTGCCGCAGAAGCCGCAGTTGGCCGGGTCGCTCGCGAGCGTGGTGCAGCTGCCGGGACACGTATCGGTGCCCATCGGGCACATGGCGACGCAGGCGCCCTGGTAGCAATTAGGGGCCCCGGCGGAACACACGTTGCCGCAGCTACCGCAGTTCATGGGGTCGCTCATCTTGGCGACGCAGGCGGTGCCGCAGGCGTCGAGGCCGGGGCCGCAGCTGCAAGCGCCCGACGTACAGCTCTGCTCGGTACCGCACATGTTGCTGCACCGGCCGCAGTTGTTCTTGTCCGTCTGGACATCGACGCAGACGTTGCCTGAACAGCGCATTTGACTGGCGACTGGACAGGCGTTGGCGCCGCCCGTGCCGGCGCTGCTGCCACCTGCGCCGGACGTGCTGGTACTTCCCCCGCGGTTCGGCCCATCGTCATCGTCGTCGTCGGGACGCTCGACCGGGTCGGTCCCGCAACTGGCAAGAACTCCTAGGAAGCCGATCAGCCCCAAAGCCAACACGCTGCGCATTGGCCTCTTTTGGTCGATTCCAGCAGGCCGTGCAACCCGATAAGCGGAGAGAACGCCGAGCGAGGAAGAATTTGATCCCGGCGAAACACGCGTGCGCCGAGCTTCGCGAGAGCCAGGACGACGACGCAGTGCGGCTCGACGCGCTTGGAGTCATGAACCAAGGCGATCCTTCGCGGCGTGTCTCCGAGGGGTATCCCTGCCGGCGACCGCGCCAGAACCCCCCGAAATTGCTCTCGGAAACCGGTTCCAGTCCCGCCGCGGCAGCTTGACACGCTGGCCCGCCTCGCGTACCAGTCGCGGCCGTCTCGGGCTCGAAATCGGCCTTCGCCCTCGGATGGAACGATCGCGATCGGCGGCGCCGGCAATCAGCCACGAGAGGGAACGCCTGTAAAAAAATGATCCGGCTTCTCGCGCGCTGTGCCTTGGGCCTTGCCTTGTTGGTTGCGCTGCCCGGGTGCAAGCGGACCGGTGACGCGCCCGGCGGGCTCCCCCGAAACGAGACCGTCTACATCGGCGGACGCCAGTGGGGCGAGCCGAGCACCTTCAACCCGCTCGAGGGACAGGGGGCGTGGCCGATCGTCGGCTTCGACGGGTCGAACCTGCTCTACGAGACCCTGTTCGTCTTCAATCCCCTGAACGGCGAGCTCGAGCCCCTGCTCGGCGAGTCGTATCAGGTCTTCGACGACCGCATCGAAGTGCTGCTGCACGAGGCCCCGCGCTGGAGCGACGGCAAGCCGGTCACCGCCTGGGACGTGAAGTACACCTACGACCTCGCGAAGGTGCAGAAGAGTCTGCCTCACGCGAGCGTCTGGAACTACCTCAAGGAAATCACCCTGCCCGAGGTCGCCGCCGGCGGCGCCGAGCACCCGCGCAAGCTGGTCTTCTGGCTGAATCCGGCCGCCACGAACCCGCTCGTGATCCTGGACCAGTTCCAGCAAAATCGCATCGTTCCGAAGCACGTCGTCGAGCCGCTGCTCGCCAAGGCGAACAACGACATGACCGGCTTCTTGAAGAACAAGTTCGACAAGAACCCGGTCGTCTCGGGCCCGTACACGCTCCACTCTTATTCGAGCGAGAAGATCGTCGCCGTTCGCCGCGACGACTACTGGGGCAACCAGGTCTTCTTCCAGGGCAAGAAGCCGGCTCCGAAGTACGTCGTTCACCCGATCTACAAGAGCAACGATCACTTCAGCGTCGCGCTGCAGCAGGGGAGGCTCGACATGTCGGCGAGCTTCATCCCGCGCATCTGGCTCAAGCAGAAGAAGGGCGTGCACAGCTGGTACGAGAAGGAGCCGTTCTACGTCTCGAACTGCATCACGATGCTGTTCGTCAACGTGCTGAACAAGCCGCTCGACGACGTGCACATGCGGCGCGCGATGGCCTTCGCCATCGACTACAAGGACATCCGCGAGCTCGCCGTTTCGGGCTACAGCGAGCCGGTCCGCCCGGGGCTGATCCTGCCCTCCGGCCTCGAGAAGAAGTACTTCTCCGAGGAGGAGACCAAGCAGTACGGCGCGACCGTCTACGATCCCGAGCGCGCGAGGGCCGAGCTGAAGGCAGGCGGCTACACGGCGGTCTGGAACGAAAAGGGCGAGCTCGTCGAGACGCGCGACCGCTCCGGCCAGCGCGTGCCCACCGTCTACATCAAGTCGCCGAGCGGCTGGACCGACTGGGAGTCGATCGTGCGCGTCGCGGTGCGCAGCATGCGCGCCGTCGGCATCGACGTGCGCGAGCGCTTCATCGACGGCAACCTCTTCTGGAACGCGGTCTTCGGCGGCGACTTCGACCTCATCATGTACAACCCGCAGCCCGCGCCCTCGCCGTCGCAGCCGTGGGCGCGCTTCGAGTTCATCCTGACCTCGAAGGAGTGGGCGCCGGTCGGGGACAAGATCTTCAAGAACTTCGGACGCTTCAACAATCCGAAGGCGCCGGGCCACGTCGCCCGCTTCGACGAGCTCCTGGATCTGATCCCGACGCTCAAGGATCCGGCGGAGGTTCAGAAGGCGTACACGGAGCTCAACCGCCTCTACATGCAGTACCAGCCCGTGCTGCCGCTCGTGTACCGCGCCGATCAGCTGTACGAATTTTCGACGCGGGTGTGGCAGGGCTTCCCGACCTCGAAGAATCCCTTCCTGCCTCCGCAGCTGCCCGCCGATCGCCTCGGCACGCGCATCCTCTGGCACCTGAAGCCAGCGGGGGGGAGCTAGGCGATGTTCAAGAACAACCCGACGCTCCGCTACATCCTCGGCCGCGCCGGCTGGTATTTCCTGACCTTCCTGCTCGCGATCACGATCAATTTCGTGCTGCCGCGCCTCGGCGACGCCAACCCCATCGACGCCATCATGGCGAGATCCGCCGCGGGCCTCTCCGGTTCCCAGGCCAAGGAGAAGGAGGAGGCGTACCTCAAGGAGTTCGAGCTCGTGGAGGTGGACGCGACGGGCAAGATCGTGCGCGACAAGGACAACAAGCCCGTCCGCTCTTCGCTCTTCGCGCAGTTCGTCGGCTACGTGAAGAAGACGCTGCGCGGCGATCTCGGCACGTCGATCCTCCAGTACCCGAAGCCCGTATCGGAGATCATCAAGACCGCGCTCCCCTGGACGCTCGCCCTCCAGCTTCCGACCATCGTGCTCGGGTGGCTGATAGGAAACATGCTGGGCGCCCTCGCCGCTTACAAACGCGGCGTCTTCGATCGCGTCCTCTATCCGCTCGCCCTGCTGGCCAGCGCGGTGCCCGCCTTCTGCGTCGGAATTCTGCTCGTCTACGTGTTCGGCATCAAGCTCGAGTGGTTCCCCGCCGTCGGCGGCTACGACGAGAGCATGACGCCCGAGCTCACCTGGAACTTCCTCTCGGCCGCGAGCTACTACTACTGGCTGCCGTTCCTCTCGATCTTCGTGATCGTGGTCGGGGGACAGGCCATCGGCATGCGTTCGATGTGCATCTACGAGCTCGGGACCGATTACGTCAAATACGCGAAATTGCTCGGAATTCGTGAGGGCAAGATCCTGCTCTACATGTTCCGGAACGCGATGCTCCCGCAGCTCACGGGTCTCGCGCTGGCGCTCGGCGGCATGGTCGGCGGCGCGCTCATCGCGGAGCTCATCTTCAGCTACCCGGGCCTCGGGATGACGATCCTGACGGGAATTCAGGGCAGTGATTATCCCGTGATCACGGGCACCACGCTGCTCGTCACCGTGAGTGTGTTGATCGCGAACTTCTCGGTCGATATTTTGATCGGGTTTTTGGATCCACGCGTGCGGGCCGCGCAGACGGGGGGACGCTAGCCATGTTCAGGGGCTTGCTGAAGTCGCCCGGCTTTCTCCTGGGCGCGGGGCTGTTCCTCGCGACGCTGGTGCTCGCGTTGGTCGTGCCGCTGTTCATGAATTTCGACACGCAGAACCGCGTCGGCCTCGCGTACATGCCGCCGTCGAGCGAGCACTGGCTCGGCACCGATCACCTCGGCCTCGACATGCTCTCGATGCTGATCGCGGGGCTGCGCGCGTCGCTCTACGTCGGGTTTCTGGCCGGCATCGTCGCGACCGTCGTGGGCACGCTGATCGGCCTCTACGGCGGCTACTCGGGCGGCCTGCTCGATGACGTGCTGACCGTCGTGACCAACCTGTTCCTGGTCATTCCCAGCCTGATCGTGCTGATCCTGCTGTCCGCGAGCATGGACGAAGGCAGGAGCCTCACCTTGATCGCGATCATCATCGGGTGCACCACCTGGACCTGGAGCGCTCGCGCGGTGCGCGCTCAATCCTCGAGCCTCCGGGCGCGCGATCACGTCGCGCTCGCGCGCGTGAACGGCTACAGCACGCTCGGGATCGTGCTCCTGCACATCCTGCCGTACCTGCTCTCCTACATCTTCATGGTGTTCATCCTGCAGACGGCGAGCGCCATCCTGGCGGAGGCGAGCATCAGCATGCTGGGGCTCGGTCCTTACGACTCGGTCTCCCTCGGCAAGATCCTGAACGAGGCCATCCGCAACGAAGCGCTGGGTGACGGCGCCTGGTGGGCCTTCGCCCCCGCGATGGTCCTCGTGACCATCATCGCGTTCTCGCTTTACGTCATCAACACGGCCATGGAGGGTGTGTTCAACCCGAGGCTTAGAAAATGAGGGCCATGGCAACGTCGTATCCGGAATCGCTGCCGCGGACGGCTGCCGAGTCCGCGCGACTCTGCCGAGCTTCCGGGCGGCCGTCCGCCGGCCGCGCCGGTATTCTTCGTTGGCTGTGGCCGCTCGTATCGATCGAGATCTGTTCTGAGCAAGACTTCGAAAGGTCTTGGCGATGAGCGACGCAGTACTCGAGGTCGAAGACCTCCGCCTTCACTACCTGACGCGCTTCGGCGTGAAGATTCAGGCGGTGGACGGCGTCACGTTCACCCTCAAAGAGGGCGAAATCCTGGGTATCGCGGGCGAGTCCGGCTGCGGCAAGACCACGCTCGTGAGCGGCCTTCTGGGCCTCTACATTCCGCCGCTTCACCACACCTCGGGCGAGGTCAAGATCGGCGGCTCGAGCATCATCGGCCTCGGCATCGAGCGGAACCGCAAAGAAGTGCTCGGCCGCAAGGTCGCCATGATCCCGCAGGGCGCGCTCAACTCCCTGAACCCCACCCGCAAGGTGAAGGACATGGCGGCCGACATGATCCTGAGCCACGACGAGGGCGCGGACAAGAAGGACATCCACGACCGCCTGCGCGAGCGCTTCACGCGCGTCGGGCTCGACGCGGACGACGTCCTCGACTCCTACCCGATTCAGCTGCCCGCCGGCATCAAGCAGCGCGTCGTGATCGGCATCTCCACGCTGCTGAACCCCAAGGTCGTGATCGCCGACGAGCCGACGAGCGCCCTCGACGTCTCGACGCAGAAGGCCGTGATCAAGCTGCTGTTCGAGCTGATGGACCAGGGCATCATCGCCAGCATGCTCTTCATCACGCACGAGCTCCCGCTCCTGCGCCACGTTTCGAGCCGCATCGCCGTGATGTACGCGGGCGAATTCGTGGAGGTCGGCACGACCGAGCAGATCATCTACGACGCGCGCCAGCCCTACACCCGCGCGCTCATGGGCTCGATGCTGAGCGCGGAGCCCGGCCAGAAGTCGAAGAAGCCGATCGCGATCGAAGGCGCGCCGCCGAACCTGGCGAAGGTGATCCAGGGCTGCCGCTTCGCCGAGCGCTGCCCCGTGGTTCAGCCGGACTGCTCGAGCACGCGGCAGGTGCTGCGCTCGGTGGCCGGGCGCGACGCGCGCTGCAAGTACGCCGAGTGAAGAGCCGTCGGCTCGCTCACTCCCGTTCCTTCAAGCTGCACCCAATCGCGCTGCCGCTCACCTGCACGCGGCAGGTCGTCCAGGCGCCCGACTCGTCCCGGTCGGCGCTCAGGCTCACGCCGTCGTCGGAGCTCCGGAGCGACAGATTGCCGCCGTCGAGGTTCAGACTCCAGATGGAGAACTCGCCTCGAAGCTCCGTGGTGGGGAGGGAGCCGTCCGCCACTTCGAGCACGCCGGACAGCAGCAGGGTGCTGCCGCTCACGCACGTCGGGCGGAAGGTCTCGCCGGGTGTCGAAAAGGTGCGATTGCCACAAGCGAGCTCGCGCGACTCGGGGTCGTTGATCGAGTCGAGCTCGAGCGTGAGCGAGCTCGCGTCGGCTTGTCCGAGTCTGAAATCGCCGGTCCACGTTCCGACCACGAGCGCCTGCATGTCGGCGCCGTCGTAGGTGAACTGGTCCTCGTCTTCCGCGCTCGAGCAACCGCCGAGCGCGAGTCCCAGGCACGTCGAAGTCAGAAACTTCCCGAGCATCTCCCGTCCCACATTCCAAGTGACCATCAGTGG
>DASXWF010001011.1:0-9803 GCA_036503835.1 Polyangiaceae bacterium
CCGGGCCGAAGACTTCGTGTTTGAAGTAGACGAAGGCTTCGCTCCAGGGTTGGGCGAGGATGCGATCGGTCCAGGTCCGGATGCCCGGCGCGTCGTAGGCGGGCGAGCGCAGGCGGAGGTAGCCCCAACCGGCGGTCGCGACGAGCGGCGGCGAGCGGTCCCCTTCGTCCGAGTCCCCGGCGCAGAGCGCGGCCGAACGTTCGGAGAGGACTGCGTAGATTTCGTCGTCGAACCACGACGGATGCCGGAACTCGAAGGCGAGACGCGCGCCGGGCGGCGGCAGCGTCAGAAACTCACGCAGGAGGCCGGCGTCTTTTTGTGCGTGCGGCGGCAGCTGGAAGAGGACCGGGCCGAGCCGCGGGCCGAGCACCGCCGCCGCGTCGAAGAACCAACCGACGGCTTCGGACGAACCCTTCAGGCGCTGGACGTGCGTGATGCGCCGCGACGCCTTGAGAGCGAAGAGAAAGGGTCGTGGAACCGCGTCACGCCAGCGCTCGAGGAGCGGCGCCTTCGGCATTTGGTAGAACGTGTTGTTGATTTCGACGCTCGAGAGGTGCGTCGCGTAGTGACCGAGCATGCCGGCCTGGGGAAGGTCGTCGGGATAGAAGGTGCCGCGCCATTCGTCGTAGCTGAAGCCGCTCGTGCCCGCGTGAACCTTCATGCTTCGGGCCGGATTATGGACCTTTCCAGCCGCGCATGCGACGCTCGGGCGACGTGAGTCAGGATCCCAGCGACCCGAAGGAGGCGGCGGCAGCTCCCCGAGCGCTCGAAGCCGGTGAGACGCTCGACGGGCGCTTTCGCGTCGAGGAGCCGCTCCCGGGACCAACCGAGCACACGAGCTACGGCGGGCACGAGGTCGACTCCGGCAAGAAGGTCGTCCTGATTCCGGTGTCGGCGGCGCAAGCCAAGGCCGTCGCAGGAGCGAAGCAGGTCAAGCACGCCCACCTCGGCCGGCTGGTCGACGTGGTGGAGCTGGACGGCGCGCACAGCGTGCTCGTCGCCGCGCGCGTTTCCGGGCTCACGCTCGCGGAAAAGCTCGCCAAGGTGGATCGCAAGGCGCCGGTCGACGCCGTGCGCTCGGCCCTGCGCGTCGCGGATGCGCTGAACGCGCTGCACGACGCCCACGCGGTCCACGGTTTCGTCCACGCCGGCTCGGTCATCGTCGAGCCCGCGCACGGCGAAGCGCCCGTGCTCGTCTTCTTTCCGGCGGGCGACGGTGAGCCCCTGCACGCGCCCGAGCGCGCCGCCTCCGCCGCTCCGACGATCGCGGACGACACCTGGGCGGCCGCAGGTCTCTTGTGCTGGATGCTCACGGGCGCGCCGCCCCCGAAAGCGGGGTACACGAACCCTGACGAGCTCCGCGAAGCGGGAGTCACCGATCCGGTGCTGCGCGCCGCGCTCTTCCCGACGCTCGCCGCCGACTTTGCCAAGCGCCAGAGCAATCTGAAGCCGTTGCGGCGCGAGCTCGCGCGCTGGTTCGTCGAACATGCCGGGGAGGAGCCGGTGACCTCCTCGGGAACCGGAAGCCACCGGCCGCCCCCGTTGCCGCACGGGACGAACACGCCCGGCAGCTCGCGACCGCTCGTCAGCGCCTCGCGCCCTCCGCCACCACCGCCGCGCAGGAGCCGCTTGGTTGCGTTCGGCGGCGCGGCCATCGCGCTCGGGCTGATCGGCGGTGTCGGCCTCACGTTCTTCCGTCCGAAGCAGGTGATGATCGTCCCGGTGGCGCGCCCGGAACCCGAGGCGAGCGCCAGCGCGGCGGCGCTCGAGATCGGCGAGGTGCCCGTCACGGCCCCGAACGAACAGCGCCTGGGCAGCAAGCTCGCGGCGTGCGTGGCGGGTTACCTGCCGAAGGGCACCTTCGGCAAGTCACCCGACGTGGAATGGGTGTGCAGCGAGTCCGACCCGCGCGAGGGCGGTGAAAAGCTGCGGGTCGCGATCGTGAGCGCCGCCCCGAAGGGCGAGGTGACCGACACGATGAAGATCTTCGCGCGCATCGGCTGGTACGAGATGCCGGCGTTCGCGATGGTCCGCGCCGGTTGCTGCCCCGACGCGAAACCGCTGGCGCTGCCGGACGGACAATGCGGGATGGACGCGGCCTTGCGCGAGATCGGCGACGCCGTCGTTTCGGTGAAGGACGTGCACCCCGCGCTCAAGAAGTACACCGAGAGCATTCACTGCGAGCTCAACCGCGGCGGCGCGAAGATGCTGCGGCGCAGCACGCGCCCGGCGGGCGGCGAGGACACGGCGTTTCTCGAGCTCGTGAAGCGGTTGGAGTAGAACGGGTGCGCGAAGCGCTCGTGCTGCTGGTCGGCTTCTTCGCCAGCATCGCGGTGACGGCTTGGATTCTCTCCTTCGACATCCGGCGTCTCCCGCCGCGGTTGCAAGCTCGCGCGTGGCCGGTCTCGTCGTTGTGGGCGGCGGTGGCATGGTTTGCCCCGCTCTGTCTTTTGATTCACTTCGTGAGGACGCGGCGCTCGATCGTCGGGCTGGTGCTCGGCCTGGCCTGGCTGGCGGGCGCCCTGGTGGTCATCGAAGGCATCGCGCAGGCGGCCGATTGGCTGATCGGCGTCCTCGAGGGCTGAGGCGCCAGGAGGGGACGAGGGGGAGGGCGAGGCAGGAAGGCGCCCCCCGCAAGGGGCCGGGAATAGGCACGGCGGCCGGATTGTCCTGCGCGGCGTCGTCGCGCTATACGCGCGCGGCAGAACCTCGGGCCGGCAGCCGGGGCGTCCTCGCGACCCGGAAGCCGGCGACTTTCTCACGGAGACAGGACCCAGATGCAAGACGTTCGAGCGATGAACGACGTCGTCGCGAAGGAGAGCGCGTTCGTCGACGACCTGATGGCGGAGGTGGGCAAGGTCATCGTCGGCCAGCAGCAGATGGTCGAGCGCATCCTGGTCGGGCTGCTCGCGGGCGGCCACGTGCTCCTCGAAGGCGTACCGGGTCTCGCCAAGACGCTGACGGTGCGCACGGTGTGCGACGCCATCCAGGCCAAGTTCGCGCGCATCCAGTTCACCCCCGACCTCCTGCCGGCGGACCTGATCGGCACCGTGATCTACGACCAGCGCACGGGCGAGTTCACGAGCAAGCTCGGGCCGATCTTCGCGAACCTGGTGCTCGCCGACGAGATCAACCGCGCGCCGGCCAAGGTGCAGAGCGCGCTGCTCGAGGCCATGCAGGAGCGGCAGGTGACGATCGGGGACAAGACCTACCCGCTGCCGGATCCGTTCGTGGTGATGGCGACCCAGAATCCGATCGAGCAGGAAGGCACCTACCCGCTTCCGGAAGCGCAGGTGGATCGCTTCATGCTGATGGTGAAGGTCGGCTACCCGACGCGCGAAGAAGAGCGCAGCGTCATGGATCGCATGACGGGTCCCATCACGACGCACGCCCAATCCAAGACCTCTCCGCAGCAGCTGCTCGAAGCGCGCAAGGTGGTGCGCGACGTGTACATGGACGACCGCGTGAAGGACTACATCGTGGACGTGGTGTTCGCGACGCGCGAGCCGGAAAAGCGCGGATTGAAGGAGCTTGCGCCGCTCATCGAGTACGGCGCGAGCCCGCGCGCGAGCATCGCGCTGAACCTGGCGGCGCGCGCCCACGCCTTCTTGCGCCACCGCGGCTACGTCACGCCCGAGGACGTGAAGGCGATCGGCCCCGAGGTGCTGCGGCACCGCGTGGTGCTGTCGTACGAGGCCGAGGCGGAAGAGGTCGCGGCCGAAGACATCGTGCGCCGCGTGTTCGAGGTCGTGGAGGTCCCCTAGGCCCGGGAGCGGAGCTCGTGATCCCCAAGGACCTGCTCAAGGCACTGCGCAAGATCGAGATCACGACCAACCGGCTCGCGACGCAGCAGCTCGCCGGAAACTACACGTCCGTCTTCAAGGGACAGGGTCTCGCCTTCCGCGAGGTTCGCGAGTACCAGCCGGGCGACGACGTCCGCACCATCGACTGGAACGTCAGCGCGCGCATGAACACCACCTACGTGAAGGTGTTCGTCGAAGAGCGCGAGATGACCGTGATGCTGGTCGTCGATCTGTCCGCCAGCGAGCGCTTCGGCACGAAGAAGGGCAGCAAGGCGCGGCTCGCCGCGGAGGTGGCCGCGCTCTGCGCGTTCAGCGCGATCACCCACAACGATCGCGTGGGGTTGATCCTCGCGACCGATCAGATCGAGAAAATCGTGCCGCCCAAGAAGGGCCAGAAGCACGTGATGCGCGTCGTGAGCGAGATCCTCGGCGCCAAGCCCGAGCGCACCGGCACGGACCTCAAGGTGGCGCTCGAGACGCTGTCGCACGTCGCGCGGCGGCGCAGCGTCGCGTTCTTGATGAGCGATTTCTACGCGAGCGGCTACGAACGAGCGCTCTCGCTGGCGGCGGCGCGCCACGACGTGATCCCGGTGATGCTCGTCGATCCGCGCGACGAAGAGCTGCCCGACGTGGGGCTCGCCAACTTCGAGGACTTCGAGACCGGCGAGAGCGTGATGGTCGACACCTCCAGCAAGCACGTGCGCGCCCACTACGCGCGCGAGATGCGCAGGCGGCGGGAGGAACCGCTGCGTCTGTTTCTGAAGCTCGGGCTCGATCACTGCGTCGTCCGCACGGATCGGCCGTACATCGGACCGCTCCGCGATCTGTTCGCTCGGCGCGCGCGGAGGGCCTACCGGTGAGGGCACGGGCGCTGCTCGCCACGCTGGGCGTGGGCCTGTCGCTCGCGACCAAAGCCTTGCCGCAAGCCCCCGGGGCCTCCGCCCCGGCGGCGAGCGGCTCGAGCGCGCCGGCAACTCCCGCGCTCGCGCCCGGCGAGACCTGCCGCGAGCGCGTTCCGGCGGGCAAGGATCGCCCGAAGCTCAGCGAGAAGGTGCCGGCGCGCGCGACGCGCGGTCACGCCTTCTCGCTCGTCTTGACGCTGGAGCACGGCAAGGGCGAAACCGTGCTGCCCGGCGGGCTCCAACTCCAGGGCGGCGATTCGAGCCTCAAGAACCTCGAGCGCGAAGGGCTGTTCGTGCCCGACCCCGACGGCGGAGCGGGACCCTTGCTCGAACGCAGCGAGCAAGGCGATCGTGTCACGACCCGCCTCGAGATCCCCTTCCTGCCGCTGCCGCCGAAGCCGGGCAGAAACCAGATCGTGCTCCCGTCCTTGCCCGTGAGCATCGCTCGCGCCAGCGGCGACGTGCTGGTGCTCTGCACGCAACGCCACGAGCTCACGGTCGAGGATCCGATCGCGAACACCTCGAACCCGATGCCGAAGGCCAATCCACCTCCGCGGCCACAGCGCGAAGAGTGGACCGCGCTCAAGCAAGCGCTCGCGATCGGCGCCGGCGCGCTCGTGCTCGGAGCGCTGGTCGCCTGGCTCGCCGGAAAGTGGCTGAAACGCGCGCGTCCGGTGCCGCCGCCGCCGCCGCCGCGCCCGCCCTGGGAGGTCGCGCTCGAGGAGCTGTTCGACGTGCGCCACGCGGGCCTCGTAGCGGAAGGACGCCTGGCCGAGCATTTCGATCGCGTCTCGGATACGATCCGCAAGTACCTCGGCGCGCGCTTCGGCTTCGACGGTCTCGAAAGCACGACGCGCGAGGCGCTCGCCGTGCTGCGCAAGGTCACGCCGCCGCCGCCGCTCGAGGCCATCGAGAGCTTCCTGCGCCAGGCGGATCTCGTGAAATTCGCCAAAACCGCGCCGTCGGCGGAAGAGGGCGAGCTTGCGCTCGTGCGCGCCGAAAACATCGTTCGCGACACGCTGCCTCAGACGCTGCCGGTCCCGGCCGGCGCAGAGGCGCCCGGCGAGGAGGACGCGGACGGTGATTCCCTCGCGCCGCCGGCCCCGAAGGCGCCGCAGCTCGACGAAGCCGCGATCTGGGGCCCGAAGCCGAAGGCCCCCGCTCCGAGCCCGAACGTCGCGGCGCCGCAGCCGGCAGACGAGCCGCCCAAAGCTCCGAAAGGCGAGCCGTGAGCATCCCTGCGCCGTCGAGCGTATCCCTGCCGGTGCCGCGCAAACGCACGCGGGCGCCCAAAGCCGGCAGCGCTCGGCGCTGGCTGCGGCCGCTCGTCGCGCTGTTCTTCGTCGTGGTCCTGTCGCTGCTCGCCGCGAGCTATCCGCTCTTGGCGCGCGGTGACGAAATCCTGCAGGCGCGCTGGTCCGAGCCGTGGTTCTTGCTCGGGCTCGCCGCCGTACCCTTCGTCTTCTATCGCGCCGTGATCGGCGAGGATCGGCGCACGCCGCGGCTGCGGCTCGGGACGCTGGCCCCGCTCGCGGTCGGGCCCTCCGGGCCACGCGTCTGGCTGCGCGACTTGCCGGGCATCGCGCGCAGCATCGGCCTGATTTTCTGCGTGCTCGCCCTGGCGCGCCCGCTGAACACCCTCAGGCCCGTGACCACCGACGAGGAGGGCATCGACATCGTCGTCGCGCTCGACATGTCGGGCTCGATGAAGGCCGTCCTCGACAACGTCCCCGAAGATCTGCGCCAGTACATCACCAAGAAGCCGCGCGGCCTGCGCCCCACCCGCATCGACGTCGCGAAGGCCGTGCTGCGCGACTTCATCTCGCGCAGAAAGAGCGACCGCATCGGCATCGTGGCGTTCGGCTCGAGCGCGTACGTCGTCTCTCCCCCCACCCTCGACTACCACCTGCTCGATCAGCTGGTCGCGCACATGGAGATCGATCTCATCGATCCGAGCGCCACCGCCATCGGCGACGCCCTGGGCGTTTCCGCGGCGCGCATGCGCCGGTCGACCGCGCGCAGCAAGGCGATCATCCTGCTCACCGACGGCGACAACAAGGGCGGCAAGCTCTCGCCCGAGTACGCCGCCAAGCTCGCGAACAACGTCGGCGCCCACATCTACCCGGTCCAGATCGGCTCGGGCGAGGAGGCGGACGTGCAGGACGGCTTCGACCTCTTCGGTCAGCCGCGCTACGCGCGCGTCAACTACCCGGTCAATCCCAAGCTCTTGAAAGAGCTCGCGTCGCAGACGAACGGTCACATGTACATCGCGACCGACGCGAAGGCGCTCAAGGCGAGCTTCCACGATCTTTTGGACAAGCTCGAGAAGACGAAGCTCTCGGCGAGCATCGCCCATTTCGAGGACCTCTATCGCTTCCTGCTGCTGCCGGGCGTGCTGCTGCTCGCCCTGGACGCGCTCCTGCGCGCGCTCGTGCTGCGGAGGTTTCCGTGAGGTTCGCGGAGTCGCTCTGGCTGCTCGGCGCCCTCGGCGCGCTGTTGCTCGGCGTCGCGCTCGCGTTCGGCGGGTTCCTCGGACGCCGCGCGCTCAAGACCTTCGGCGACCCCGAGCTCGTCGAGAGCCTGGCCACGGCGCGCGCCGGAGGCCGGCGCGCGCTGAAGGGTGTGCTCCTCGTGCTCGCGCTCGGCTTCGCCTTCCTCGCCCTGGCGCAGCCGCAGTACGGCAAGGGCACCCGCCTCATTCCCGCCACCGATTTGGACGTGGTGATCGTGCTCGACTACTCGAAGAGCATGTACGCGAAGGACATCACGCCTTCGCGCATCGAGCGGGCCAAGGCCGAGGTCGGACGGCTGATCGCCGACATGCCGGGCGCGCGCTTCGGCGCGGTGGCCTTCGCGGGCGAAACCATGGCGTTTCCGCTCACCAGCGACGGCGCGGCGATCGCGCAGTTTCTGCGGCAGCTCTCGCCGAACGACATGCCGGTCGGCGGCACGGCGATCGCTCGCGCCCTCTCCGCGGGACGCGAGTTACTCGCTCGCGACCCGCTCTCCAAGGACCACCGCAAGGTGATGCTGCTCGTCACCGACGGCGAGGATCTGGAGGGCGATCCGGTGGAAGAAGCGCAGGCCGCAAAGCGCGACCAGATCACGGTCTTCGTGGTGCAGGTCGGCGGCCGCACGCCGGAGCCGATCCCAGAGGTGAACGAGCTCGGACAGACCACCGGGTATCGCCAGGACGCGGAAGGACGTCCGCTCACGACCTCACTCTCGGCCGCGGGTGAAGAGCAACTCACCAAGATCGCGGAAACGACCGGCGGGCTCATCGCGCGCAGCGAAAAGGGCGGGACCGGCATCGACGAGATCGCGGCGCGGCTGCGGCGGCTGATGAGCGAGGAGCTCTCCGAGCGTGTCGAGACGGTCTACGCCGACGTGTACGCCTACCCGCTCGTGCTCGCCCTCCTGCTCTTGCTGGTCGAGACCGCGATCCCCGAGGCGCCCGCGCGCAAGACCGCGACGCTCGTGCCGCTGCCGCCCGCCAGGCGCCGCCGGCGCAAGAAGCGCGTGCTCTCCGCCGCCGCCACCGGGCTCCTGTCCTCCCTCTGCCTCTCCTACACCGTGAGCGGCTGCGAGCGCTCGAACGAGCTCTTCATGCGCAACGCTCCCGCGGTGGACGAGGCGATCGCCGCGCTCGACGCCGGCGACGCCGGAGCAGCCGTGCCGCTGCTTCAGGAGTACCTGTCGACCGGCAAGTGCGACAACGGCTCCATCGGCACGCCCGACTCGTTGCGGGGACGTCCGAACGCCGCGTTCGACCTCGGTCTCGGCCTGTTCTCGATCGCCGAGAAGTTCGGACGCCGTTTCGGCGAGGACCCACCGCCGACCGACGCGGGACCGAGCCCCGAGGAAGAGGCACAGCTCGCCAAGCGCAGCGCGGAAATCGATTGCGCGCTGCGCATCGTGCGCCTGGTGGGGCCCGACGTTTCGCTCCCGCTCGATCTCCGCGCGCGCGCCTTCTACCTGGCCGGCAATCTCGAGTTTCTGCGCCGCGACTACAAGACGGCCGTGCAGAGCTACGATCTCGCGCTCAAGCTCGTGCCGGGTCTGCCGGAGGACGCGGGCGTCGACGGCATCGGCCGCGACGCGGCCTACAACCGCGCCATCGCGCTGCGCCGCATCGAGGACCAGGAGCGCGACGCGAGCCCGCCCGACGCCGAGCCCGACGGCGGCGAGCCCGATGCAGAGCCCGATCAGCCGGACTCCGGCGACGATCAGCCGGACTCCGGCGACGACAAGCAGAATGACGAGCCCGACGCCGGTGAGCCGGACGCGGGCAACGACGCGGGACAAGATGGTCCGCCGGACGCGGGCTCGGACGGCGGAGATCAGCCTCCGCCCAAGCCCGAGCCCAAACAACAGCCCCAGGCGAACCAGGACGACCGTATGCTCGACGAGCTCGAGCAGGCTCCCACGCTTCAGCAGCACGAAGCCAAGCAGCTGAAGGGCCGCCTGCGGGCGCCGCTGGAGGACAAGTGAACGCGCCGCTGCGTCTGGCCGTGACCGCGCTGCTTTCGCTGTTCGGTCTCGCACTCGCGCTCCCGGCGCGCGCGCAGGTCTCGCTTCAGGCCCACCCGAGCGCCAGCAAGGTCGAGGTGGGCCAACCGTTCCGCGTGGAGCTCAGCGCGTCCGCCGAAGGACAGGACCAGCCCTCCAACCCACGCTTGCCGGTGCCTGCGGGCGTCAGCGTGAACGGCCCGAGCGTCGGAACGCGCACGCAGGTGAGTCTCGGCATGGGCGGCATGCGCCAATCCGTGAGCACCACCGCAACCTGGGAGGTCGTGGCGTCGCGCGTCGGGACCCTCCGGCTCGGGCCGCCGAGCGTCGAGGCAGGCGGCCGCCGGTACACCGGCAACCCGATCGTCGTGGAGGTCGTTCCGCAGGGCACGCTTCCGCCCCCGCCGCGCCGGCCCTCGCGCTTCGATCCGTTCGGGATGTTCGATCCGTTCGGTGGTTCCGGGTTTCCACCCGGCTTTTTCGGCCAGGACGCGCCCAATCAGCCGGAGGAGCTCCCGCCCGTGCCGGAGGAGTTCCGCGTCGATCAGGCGCCCGATCCGGATGCATTCCTGCGCGCGGTCGCGAAACC
>DASXWF010001012.1:0-2266 GCA_036503835.1 Polyangiaceae bacterium
CGTTCCCCGAGAGCGGCGCGCCGATCGTCGCCGCCGATCCGGAAGCTCCCGAGACGGAAGGCGAGGCGACCGACGATCCGACGCCGCCGATGTCGGAGCCGCCGCCCGCCGAGCCGCTCCCCGAGGAGCCGCCGGCCGAGGAGCCGCCCGCCGAGGAGGTCGTGGTCGCGCCGCCGCCGGAGCCCGAACCGCCGCCGCCCGATCCTCCGCTCTGCGGCGGTGCGCCCGCGTCGCCTGCTTCGGGAAGGGAGCCTGCTCCGCTGCCGGCTTCCCCTCCGGTTCCGCTCGGCGAGCCGGCGCTGCCCGCCTGACCCCCGCTTCCGGCGCGCCCTCCGAGGTTCGGATCGATTTCGAAGTACTCGTCCCTGAAGCCGACCAGCTTCGCGCAGCCGAGCACGCTCGACAAGAGCAGCGCTCTCGACCACCACTTTCGCTCCACGTTCGAGACCAAATGCCCGATTGGCACGGTGCCAGACGCTCGGGCAAGCGTCAAAGAGGCGCGCGAACGCGGGTGGGGACCCGGGATACCCCGGCCTTTCGTGCTGGTGGTAGCGTGCCGATGCCATGCCCGGTTCGTCGGTGCCGCCAGCTGCGGAGGTCGTGCCGCGTCTCCACGTGCGCGATCCGGACGCGTGGCTCAGGCTCGCCTGTTGGATCGTCGTTGGCCTCTCGGCGCTCCAGATCCTCGTGTTCTCGTTCGGCCGGGATCAGGGCATCTACGCGCTCGTCGGCGAGGGGCTACTCCACGGCAAGGTCCCGTACCGGGATCTCTGGGACTTCAAGCCGCCCGGCATCTTCTTCGTGTACGCCTTCGCGCAGGCCGTGTTCGGCAAGACGATGCTCGCGCCGCGCGTGCTGGAGGTCGCAGGGCTGATCGGGCTCGTGTACTGCTCGGGCCGCCTCGCTCAGACGTTCTTCGGAGCGCGCACCGTCGGCTACGTCGGCGGAGCGGTCGCGGCGCTGGTCCACGCCGAGCTCGAGTTCTGGCACACGGGGCAGCCCGAGACCTTCGGCGGCTTTCTGACCTTCGTCGCGCTCGTGTGCGCGACCGAGGAAGGCAAGCGCGAGCGCCGCTACTTTCGCTGGCTGGTCGTGGGTGCGCTGTTCGGACTGGCGGCGCTGCTCAAGCCCCCGCTCGGGGGCGGCGCGCTCGTGTGCGCGGCCTATCTCTCGAAGCGCGAGCAGCTGCGCGCGGGCGCGCTGCGCGCGGGAGTGCCGCCCGTGCTGCTGGTCGGCGCCGGGGTGGTGCTGGTGCTGCTCGTCTGTGCCGCGTACTTCGGGATCGCGGGCGGCTTCGGCGCGCTGCTCTGGACGATGCGCGACTTCACGCCGGGCTATACGGCGCTCGGTTGGGAGGATGCGCGCGCTGCCGGCATGCTCTACTACGCGCTCGAAGAGGCCTTCTTCAAGTTCTCGGCGCTCGCCGCCGCGGGCGTGATCGCCGCCGTCGCGATCACTCCCATGCACGGCCGCGAGCGCGAAGGCATCTTCGTCGTTCTCGGCGTGATCGCGCTCCACGTGACCGGGATCGCGATGCAGGGCAAGTTCTTCCCGTATCACTACGCGGCCACGCTGCCGCTGATTGCGTTCGTGGCGGGGCTCGGACTCTACAAGCTCTTCCGGCGCTGCCTCGGGGGCGGAATCGGCGGCGTGCTCGCGTACGTCGCCTTCGTCTGGGTGGCGGTGGCGATGCGCACGGCCGCCCGCGATCTGCCGCAGGATTTCTGGGATCGCTCCGTGATCCGGCTGCATTACCTGCTGCGCATTCCGCCCTACGACAACCGCGAGACGGTCGACGAGCAGCTCGCGACGGTGGCCGACGTGAGCCTGTCCGCCGATCGCGAGGTCGCCCGCGAGCTTCGCTCTCGAACTCCCTCCGGAGCGCCGGTGTTCGTGTGGGGTTTCGAGCCGGTCATCTACTGGCTCGCCGATCGGCCGCCCGCCTCGCGCTTCATCTACAACGTGCCGCAGCGCACGACCTGGGAGCGGGAGCGCACGCGCGCCGACCTGATGCGCGACCTCCGGAAGAACCCGCCGGCCGCGATCGTCGTGCAGCGCAACGACGTGTTCCCGATGGTGACGGGGAACACGCTCGATTCGGCGCGGGAAGTCCCGAACTTTCCCGAATTCGCCGTGCTCCTCGCCACGAACTACGAGCTCGTGAAGAACATCGAAGACTTCGAGATCTACCTCAAGCAGAATCCCGCGGCGGCCGATCGGTGAAGCAACCGGCTTCGAGCCGGCGGGTGAGCGGCCGCGTGTTCAT
>DASXWF010001013.1:0-6345 GCA_036503835.1 Polyangiaceae bacterium
GCTGCGCGGGCCGACCTGCGTGGGGCCCACGATCGACTCGGGCGCCATGTAGAGCGGCGTGCCCTGGAGCGTGACCGAGCTCTCCGTCACGCCCCGCGCCTGTTCGAGCTCCTTCACGAGCCCGAAGTCGACGAGCTTCAGCACGTCCGACTCCGCGGCGCGCTCGACCAGGATCATGTTGGCGGGCTTCACGTCGCGGTGAATCAGGTCCACCGCGTGCGCTTCGCTCAGCGCTTCGGCGGCTTGCCGCAGGAGCCGGACGACGCGCCCCGGATGCTGCGGGCCGCCGCGATCGACGAGCTTCTGCAGATCCACGCCGTCGAGAAACTCCATCGCGTAGTAGAAGGTGCCGTCGTTCGAGTGGCCGAAGTCGTACACCGACACGATGTTCGGGTGCGAGAGCCTGGCGGTCACCTGCACCTCGCGCTCGAAGCGCTCGATCGCCGCCGCGCCGATGCGCTCCGTCGAGAGCACCTTGATCGCGGTCGGCCGCCGCAAGAGCGCGTGCCGGGCTCGGTACACCGTTCCCATGCCGCCTTCCCCGAGCTTGTCCTCGAGCGTGTACTGGCCGAGGCGCGTCGCGTTCCGCACCTTGCGCTGCAACCCGGCAATCACCGCCGAGGTGGCGATCGAGACCAGCACCGAGAACGTCGCCAACACGAGCGACCCGGTCAGGGTGACGGCGACGGGCAGCGGCGAACCGAGGCGCTGGTGCACGAACACCGTGGCGAGCGCGTGGAGCAGGCCCGCCGTGGCGCCAATCAGGCCCGTGCGCAGCGGCCGGCTCGGAATCAGCGCCGCGCGCAGGAGTACGGCGTGCGCGAACAACAGCAGCACCTTGAGCTGGTGTGTTTCGAAGGACGACGCCGAAAGCGATCCCGTGATCGTCCGCGCCTGATCCGTGATCGCGATGCTCAGCGGGCCGATGGGCGCCAGCACGAGCAGCAATCCGAAGTCGAGCGCTCGGAGCGCGCGCAGCGAGAGCCTGACGTTGCGCAGCACGATCAGCGCCAGCACCAGCAGCAACGTGCCCGTGAGCCCGATCTGCCCCTGACTGGTTTGATACCAGCGCGGCTCCACGTCCTTCGCCCATTGCGCGAGCGACAGCGCCACGATGGCCAGCGCTCGCATCCCGAACACGATGCCCACGAAGATCGTGAGGCGCGAGCTCAGGAGTTCGCGCATCTCTTCGTCGAACGCGGAGCGCGCGGTGGAGCTCCCGGCGCTCGCTCCGGCGTCGGAAGGAGAAGCGGCGAGCATGACGTTCCCCGAGCGCTCAGTACGGCAGCTCGGCGCGCTTCCCCGTGAGCTCGACCTCGACCTCGAGCGGCGCCTGACCGGTCAGGGCCACGCTGCGCGCGTCGGGCTGGCTGCCGCCGATCGTGAGCCGAAACAGCCCGGGCTCGAGGACGCGCACGCCACGGTCGTCGATCAGCGACAGATCCTTCGGCGCGAGCGTGAACGAGACGCGCCGCGATTCGGCGGGCGCGAGCGTGATGCGCGAGAAGGCGCGAAGCTCGTGATGGGGAACCACGGTGCTCGCTTCCAGATCCTTCACGTAGAGCTCGACCACCTCGTCGCTCGTGCGCGTGCCCGCGTTCTCGACCGTGGCCGATACCACGACGCTCTCCCCCACGGCAACGCGCGGCTTCGAGACCTGGATGTCCGAATAGCGGAAGCGCGTGTAGGAAAGACCGTAGCCGAAGGGGTAGAGCGGCTCCGCTTCGAGGTAGCGATAGGTGCGACCCTTCATCGCGTAGCTTTCGAAATCGGGAAGGTCGCCGAGCGAGCGCGGGAACGTGACGGGCAGACGCCCCGCGGGGCTGTACCCCCCGAACAGCACGTCCGCGATCGCGGTGCCGCCGGCTTGCCCGGGGTACCACGCCTGCAGGATCGCGCCGACGCGGTCGTGCGCCCAGCTGACGGCGAGCGCGCTGCCGGCGATCAGGACGAGCACCGTCGGTTTTCCGACGGCGACGACCTCTTGCAAGAGGCGCTGCTGCAAGCCCGGCAAGTTCAGGTTGATCTTGTCGCCCGCGGCGGCCGAATTGCTGGCGTCGCCCTGCTCGCCCTCGATCTCCGCGTCGAGGCCGAGACACAGCACCACGGCGTCCGCGCGCTCGGCCGCGCTGCACGCCTCCGAGAGAATCGCGGCGCGGTCGAGGCCTTCCGCCTTGCCGCCCGTGCGCCGGCAGCCCTGCGCGTACCAAACCCTGGTTTCGCGCGAGACGGCGGCGCGGATGCCGTCGAGCGGCGTGACCGGGTGGGACGGCATCCCGTGGTAGTTGCCGACGAGCACGCTACGGTCGTCGGCGTTCGGCCCGATCACCGCGATGTTCTTCAGGTCGCGGGCCAGCGGCAGCAGACCGTCCTGATTCTTGAGCAGCACGATCGATTCGCGCGCGGCGACGAGCGCGAGCTCCGCGTGCCGCTCGCTGTCGTTCACCTCGTAGGGAATCGAGCTGAAGGGAACCCGCTCCGGCGGGTCGAACATGCCGAGCCGGATGCGCGCCTCGAACAGCCGCGTCACGCAAATGTCCAGGTCCGCTTCCGCGAGCAAGCCCTGCTCGACGGCGCTCGGAATGTGCTCGTACGTGCAGCCGCAGTTGAGATCGCAGCCGGCCTTCACGGCGAGCGCCGCGGACTCCTCCCAGCTCGAGGTGATGTAGTGATTCTCGTGCAGATCGCGGAGCGCCCAGCAGTCGCTGACCACGAAGCCCTGAAACCCCCATTCCCGCCGCAGGATCTCGACCAGCAGCGTCTCGCTCACGCAGCACGCCTCCCCGTTCACGCGATTGTAGGCGCCCATGATGCTGAACGCCTTCGCCTCGGTGATGCAGGCGTGGAACGCCGGCAGGTACGTCTCGCGCAGGTCCTTGACGCTGACGCGCGCGTCGAAGCTGTGCCGCACCCCCTCCGGCCCGCTGTGCACGGCGAAGTGCTTCGGCGTCGCGACGAGCTTCAGGTAGAGGGCGTGCTCGCCCTGGAGCCCGCGGCAGAAAGCGACCCCGAGCCGGCTCGTGAGAAACGGGCACTCGCCGTACGTCTCGTGACCGCGACCCCAGCGTGGATCGCGGAAGATGTTCACGTTCGGGCTCCAGAACGTGAGCCCCTTGTAGTAGCCGCGATCCTCGTGGCGCTCGAACTCGTGATGCTTGGCGCGCCCTTCGTCGCTGATGGCCACCGCGACCTCGAACAACCGCCGCGTGCTCCACATGGAGGCGAGCCCGATCGCCTGTGGAAACACCGTGGCGATGCCGGCGCGCGCCACGCCGTGCAGCCCCTCGTTCCACCAATTGTACGCAGGAATGCCGAGACGCGGGATCGCGGGCGATTCGTGCAGCATCTGCCACGCCTTCTCCTCGACGGTCAGGCGCGCGACGATGTCCTTGGCACGCACCTTCGGGGGAAGGTCCGGATCGAGGAAGGGAAACGCAGCTTCCGAGGCGGTCATGGCGAAAGCCCGTTTCTACCATGGCCTGCCCCTTGCACTCCCGAGGAGCGAGAACGCCGTGCCATTCCGGTGGAGCAAGTCGGTGGGGGGTTGTCTGCTGGTTGCGCTCGGCGTTCTCACTCTCTTTGCGAACTGGCTTTCGTCACCCGTACACGGGGCCGCCTTCGCGGACAGCGCGCGCAGGGTGGAACGCGCGGAACTGCCCAGCGCAAGGCCGCGGCTCCTCGCGGCGCCGCCGCCTCCACGACCTCCGGCGCCGGCGCCTCCACCCGCCGAAAAAACCGCGGAACCCCGGCCAACGCCGTCGAAATTGCTCGGATTTCGCAACGTACTCCTGGTCGGCATCGACAGGCGCCCGGACGCGCGGGGCGCGGGCCTCGCCGACACCATCCTCGTCGCGATGCTGGACGAGAAGCGGGGCGAAGCCTCGATCGTCAGCATTCCTCGCGACTTGTGGGTGAGCGTCCCCGAATGGGGTGACGACCGCATCAACGTCGTCCCGAACGTCGCCCTGCGCACCAAACGCGACCCGATCCGACTCCTGACTCGTGTCATCGAAGACACGCTCGGGTTGCCCGTGAGCCACGGCATCGTGATCGACCTCGGCGTCTTCGAGCGCAGCGTCGACGCGGTCGGCGGCGTCGAAATCGACGTACCGTGTCCCATCATCGACTCCTTCCACGACACGCGAGTCCCCGGCGGCCGTCGCAAACTCGACCTCCCTGCCGGCAAGGCCGTACTCGACGGGCCGACCGCTGCCATGTACATCCGCTCGCGCCACGGCCGCTCCGACTTCGGCCGCTCGCGCCGCCAGCAAGCCGTCCTCCTCGGCCTACGCGATCGCGTCCTCTCGAGCGAGGGCTTGACCCTGCTTCCCGACCTCCTGAGCGAAGTCCAAGCCGCGCTCCACACCGACCTCCGCCGCTACGAACTCCTCGACCTCGCTCGCCGCGCCCTGGCGATCGACCGCAAGAAACTCCACGGCCTCGTGCTCGCGCCGCCGCTCACCGTCGCCCACGCCACCGACGAGGGCAAATCGGTGCTCCTCCCGGATCGCGAAGCGATCGACATTGCGATCGCCGCCCTCCCGACCGCACCGTCCCCGGGCGAACCGACAAGCCAGATCTGCCCGCCCTCGGACGCGGCGTTGCGCGGGCGGTAGCGCCGCGTCGCGACACCTCGACACGATGGAGCATCGATACTGACTTTGAAAGTGGCTGCCCCCACGGCGCAGCGGCGAAGTACGTCCCGTCGGTCGAGTAGGGGCCCGACACCAGCAACCAACATGAGGCGGATGCAGATCCGCCACGCGCAAAGCTTCGACGCATCGCTGGCCAAACTCCCGACAAGGCCTGGGCATCCGTAGAGATCTGTCCGGGCGCGAGCCACGCCATCTCATCTTGGGGTCACGAGTTGGGAAGGCGTGGCGCAACGAGCGCGATGGGCGTGGCGCAACGAGCGCGATGGGCGTGGCGCTACGAGCGCGATGGGCGTGGCGCTACGAGCGCGATGGGCGCGGCGTTACGAGCGCGATGGGCGCGGCGCTACGAGCGCGATGGGCGCGGCGCTACGAGCCGGAAGGTCGTGTCGCGCTACGCCACGGCCGGCGGTGCGATGACTGAAACGGCGCGGGTGGCGTGGTGCTCGGCGTCGCGGCTGCGTGCGAAGTCGACGGCAGGGTGACTTGTCGTTTGACGATCGCCGCGCCGCCCGAGCCCTCGGGGCTGCGCGTCTCCCGCGCGTGCTGGTAGGTCGGGTCGATTGAGGATGCTCGAAGAGGGGCGTGGAGTTTGATCAGCCCACGTGGGCGGTCGCTTCACCCGGCGACGCGGGAATGCATGACCTCGAGAATACGGAGGCGCTTGCGCGGGCGCCGGCATGCACACAGGAGTGCGCGCATCACATTCACTGTCTCCTCTATCATCGGTCATTCGAGGATGTTCGAAGAGGGGCGCGGAGTTTTGATCAGCCCACGTGGGCGTCGCTTCACCCGGCGACGCGGGATGCATGACCTCGAGAGTACGGAGGCGCTCGCGCGCGCGTCGGCACGCACGCGCCTGTGTGCGCATCACGTTCACTGTCTCCTCTGTCATCGGTCATTCGCAGCCGATGTTTCCGGTCTAGATTCGCTTTTTTCTTCTGCGCATCTCCCTTTTTGCTTGACGGAAAAATTCGAAGCGGTTGCGCGAGGGCACGAGTCGATTCTGAAACGCTGATTGCCGCGCTCACCTGCGCACCGGAAGCGCTTTCACGCGACGTTCACGAGAAGTCTCATTTCACTGCTCGATGACCGTGCTTCGAGGCTTCGGAGCGGGGAAGTCAACGCGTGGTAGAAGGTTCATCGCGGGGTAGCGCCAGCAAGGAGGATCGACATGGCACAAGCGGCATTCGATTGGGCTTCGGGGTCGGAGCGACACGGCGCTGACGTTCAACTCGAACTCGAGCTCGAGCCCGCCTGGCAGCGGGCGCATGCGCAGCTCGTCAGGCTCGCGAAGCATCGCGCCGGTCTCGACGACGAGGAAGGGCGTTGGCTGCTCGCGGCGCTTGGCGAAGGGACTCACATCCGCTTCGGCTTCGGCTCCTTCAACGAGTACTCGGAACGGATGTTCGGCTACGGCCCGAAGGTCACCCAAGAGAAGCTGCGCGTCGCGGAGGCGCTCGAGGAGCTTCCGATGCTCGCTGGTGAGCTTCGCGGAGGCGCTCTGAATTTCTCCGTAATCAGGGAGCTCACGCGAGTCGCCACTCGCGATACCGAAGGCGACTGGGTGCAGGTGGCGCGCGGAAAGACCGTGCGGGAGGTCGAGCAGCTGGTTTCGGGACGGCGGCCGGGGAATCGGCCCGATGATGCGGCCGATGCGCGGGCGAAGCGGCATGTGTTGCGGTTCGAGGTC